>SFBI01000134.1 GCA_007095845.1 Microcystis aeruginosa Ma_MB_S_20031200_S102 | reverse complement strand
TTGTGTGTGTGGGGTGTGTGGTTTGGGGTTGTTGTTTGAGAACTACATAGTGGACGCGAGCATCTTTTATAAGAAGCAATTTCCAAGAATATGAACCTGGATCTGGCTGCGCGTGGTGGTACTGCCCTGGTGGTGGTGTTGTTGTGTGTGGTTGGTTTTCATGGTTCTCTCGAAAAGTGTTTTTTGATCTTTTGTGGTCAAGTTTTTAAGAGCACACGGTGGATGCCTTGGCATTAGGAGCCGAAGAAGGACGTAGGAATCTGCGATAAGCCTGGGGGAGTCGATAACCGGACTGTGATCCCAGGGTGTCCGAATGGGGAAACCCCGCCAAGCGCGCGAGTGACTTGGTGACCCGCATCTGAACACATAGGGTGCGTGGAGGGAACGCGGGGAAGTGAAACATCTCAGTACCCGCAGGAAGAGAAAACAATAGTGATTCCGTTAGTAGTGGCGAGCGAACGCGGATCAGGCTAAACCGTTCCATGTGTGATAGCCGGCGGGCGTTGCATGGTCGGGGTTGTGGGACTTTCCATACCAGTTCTGCCGGGCTGGTGGGGTGTGATGTGCGCGCATAGGTGAACGGTCTTGAAAGGCCGGCCAGAGAGGGTGTTAGCCCCGTAACTGTAATGCGTTGTGCCGCCTGTGAGAGTATCCCAAGTAGTACGGGGCCCGAGAAATCCCGTGCGAATCTGTCAGGACCACCTGATAAGCCTAAATACTCCCTAATGACCGATAGCGGACCAGTACCGTGAGGGAAAGGTGAAAAGTACCCCGGGAGGGGAGTGAAACAGTACCTGAAACCGTGTGCTTACAATCCGTCGGAGCCAGTCTGATTCTGGTGACGGCGTGCCTTTTGAAGAATGAGCCTGCGAGTTAGTGTTACGTCGCGAGGTTAACCCGTGTGGGGCAGCCGTAGCGAAAGCGAGTCTGAATAGGGCGTTGCAGTGGCGTGATCTAGACCCGAAGCGAAGTGATCTACCCATGGCCAGGTTGAAGCGACGGTAAGACGTCGTGGAGGACCGAACCCACTTCAGTTGAAAATGGAGGGGATGAGCTGTGGGTAGGGGTGAAAGGCCAATCAAACTTCGTGATAGCTGGTTCTCCCCGAAATGCATTTAGGTGCAGCGTTGCGTGTTTCTTGCTGGAGGTAGAGCTACTGGATGGCTAATGGGCCCTACAAGGTTACTGACGTCAGCCAAACTCCGAATGCCGGTAAGTGAGAGCGCAGCAGTGAGACTGTGGGGGATAAGCTTCATAGTCGAGAGGGAAACAGCCCAGACCACCAACTAAGGCCCCTAAGCGTGTGCTAAGTGGGAAAGGATGTGGAGTTGCGAAGACAACCAGGAGGTTGGCTTAGAAGCAGCCATCCTTAAAAGAGTGCGTAATAGCTCACTGGTCAAGTGATTCCGCGCCGACAATGTAGCGGGGCTCAAGTACACCGCCGAAGTTGTGGCATTCAAACAATGACTAAGCCTTCGTGGTTCAGGTGTTTGGATGGGTAGGGGAGCGTCGTGTGGGCGGTGAAGTCGCGGTGTAAACCAGCGGTGGAGCCTACACGAGTGAGAATGCAGGCATGAGTAGCGAAAGACGGGTGAGAAACCCGTCCGCCGAATGATCAAGGGTTCCAGGGTCAAGCTAATCTGCCCTGGGTAAGTCGGGACCTAAGGCGAGGCCGACAGGCGTAGTCGATGGACAACGGGTTGATATTCCCGTACCGGCGAAAAACCGCCCATGCTGAACAGGGGATACTAACTGCCCGAGACCTGCCCGATCACCCTTGTGGTGTGAGGGTTTTGGTGGAGCGCAGGACCTGATCCTGGGAGGCAAGCGTATTAACAGGTGTGACGCAGGAAGGTAGCCGAGCCGGGCGATGGTTGTCCCGGTCTAAGGATGTAGGGCGAACGGTAGGCAAATCCGCTGTTCATGATGCCTGAGATCTGATGGGACCCCCGTTTGGGGGGATTTGGTGATCCTATGCTGCCGAGAAAAGCATCGACGCGAGGTTTTAGCCGCCCGTACCCCAAACCGACACAGGTGATCAGGTAGAGAATACTAAGGCGATCGAGAGAATTATGGTTAAGGAACTCGGCAAAATGCCCCCGTAACTTCGGGAGAAGGGGGGCCCCAACCTTGATCGGACTTCGCGTCCGGGAGGGGATCGGGGCCGCAGAGACCAGGGGGAAGCGACTGTTTACTAAAAACACAGGTCCGTGCGAAGTCGCAAGACGATGTATACGGACTGACTCCTGCCCGGTGCTGGAAGGTTAAGAGGACCGGTTAGCCTCACGGCGAAGCTGAGAATTTAAGCCCCAGTAAACGGCGGTGGTAACTATAACCATCCTAAGGTAGCGAAATTCCTTGTCGGGTAAGTTCCGACCTGCACGAATGGAGTAACGACTTCCCCGCTGTCTCAACCATAAACTCGGCGAAATTGCAGTACGAGTAAAGATGCTCGTTACGCGCAGCAGGACGGAAAGACCCCGAGACCTTTACTATAGTTTGGTATTGGTGTTCGGAGTGGCTTGTGTAGGATAGGTGGGAGACGTTGAAGCCCGGACGCCAGTTCGGGTGGAGTCATCGTTGAAATACCACTCTGGTCACTTTGGACATCTAACTTCGGCCCGTAATCCGGGTCAGGGACAGTGCCTGATGGGTAGTTTAACTGGGGCGGTTGCCTCCTAAAAAGTAACGGAGGCGCCCAAAGGTTCCCTCAGCCTGGTTGGCAATCAGGTGTCGAGTGTAAGTGCACAAGGGAGCTTGACTGTGAGAGAGACATCTCGAGCAGGGACGAAAGTCGGGACTAGTGATCCGGCGGTACATTGTGGAATGGCCGTCGCTCAACGGATAAAAGGTACCTCGGGGATAACAGGCTGATCTTGCCCAAGAGTCCATATCGACGGCATGGTTTGGCACCTCGATGTCGGCTCGTCGCATCCTGGGGCTGGAGTAGGTCCCAAGGGTTGGGCTGTTCGCCCATTAAAGCGGTACGCGAGCTGGGTTTAGAACGTCGTGAGACAGTTCGGTCCCTATCCGCTGCGCGCGCAGGAAATTTGAGAAGGGCTGTCCTTAGTACGAGAGGACCGGGACGGACGAACCTCTGGTGTGTCAGTTGTACTGCCAAGTGCACCGCTGATTAGCTACGTTCGGATGGGATAACCGCTGAAAGCATCTAAGCGGGAAGCTCGCTTCAAGATGAGATTTCCATACACCTTGTGTGTGAGAGGCCCCCAGCCAGACCACTGGGTTGATAGGCCGGATGTGGAAGCGAGGACTAACGACTCGTGAAGCTGACCGGTACTAATAGGCCGATAACTTACACCACACACCCACCCCGCAAACGGGTTCAAAAGCGTTTGCACCAGGGGAGGGTAAAAAGATGAACAAGACTGCTTGCGTCCACTATGTGGTTCCCAACCAACAAACCCGCCACGGGCCTGTTGCGCTGAGGAACACAACTGAATAAACAACACCACCGCTCTCTAACGGGAGCAGTTGTAACCACAAGAGATTTCCCACACCACCCCCGCGGGGTTGGTGACGGGTAACAGGGTTACGGCGGTCATAGCGTGGGGGAAACGCCCGGTCCCATTCCGAACCCGGAAGCTAAGACCCACAGCGCCGATGGTACTGCACCCGGGAGGGTGTGGGAGAGTAGGTCACCGCCGGACAACCATTAGGTCGAGGCCCCAACCACACGGTTGGGGCCTCCCACATTTAACACACACACCAAGCCCACACCCGCACCACCCGACGCCCCTCCGACGGACGCTCTCTCACCCGACGCGGGTTATGGCCGGACGCTCTCTCACTCGATGTCGGTTTCCCTGCGACGCTCTCTCACCCTCCCCCGCGGCCCTTGCCGTTAGCGCCCGAGGCGCGTGCCGTCGTCGTACGTTCCTGCCCGAGGCGCCTCCAAGGACCCGCTCACCTTGGCAGGACATGCCGTTCCCTCGCTCAACACGCGGGCACCATTCCCACACACTCACGTGCGAGCCAATACCCAGAAGCACCTCAGGGAATGGTCGGGCGTTGCCCGCCTCGGCCCTCAACGCCCGGCTTCCAGCTCCTGGCCCGCAGCCTGGGCGAACTGCGTGGTGTGACCGGTCATGGCCTTGTCAACAGTCTGGAAGTACTCGGCAGCCTCCGTGGTCTCATCATCGAGATAGTTCCAGGCTTTATCCAATTCCCGCGCGATGGATTGCTTGGCTTCCTGGACGGCTTCTGTGGCGATAACTTCTACCTGCCAGCATGCAGCAACTGCATCGTCATAGTCGGCTTT
>SFBI01000133.1 GCA_007095845.1 Microcystis aeruginosa Ma_MB_S_20031200_S102 | reverse complement strand
CTACATAATCGATCACTTTTTTTCTCAAGTCTAGGCTATAAGACATTTTTCTGTATGGATTGCTCGTTTCTCTTTATTTTACCTTATTTTTCCCTCGTCTCACACTTATTTGAAATGACCATAAGTTTACAGAATATTGTTGAGCTATTTATTACTAAAAAAAGTTCAGTTTGATGGCAAACAATCTTAACACCTAAGCTCGCCAACCTCAACTTTAGCCGATTCTCGATCGCAATTTTAGCCCACCCTAACACTTCCCTCTTTTTCCACGAGGATTTTTACCGAGAAAAATGATCTGTCTGCCTGAGAACAGGCTATAGTGATCATCAAACCCTCAGTGAAAAACTTCCCGTGTCTTCAGTATTCCGTCTTCCTCCCTATTTTTCCCCCGCTCTGCAGCGTCGAGTCATGAGAACTAATAGATTGTATCCCGTTGACGGGCGGGGCGATCGAGGGATTTAATCGCCGTTGCTAATTCCTCGACGGTCAAACAAGTACCGCCCAGAGCCCCGGCCATAGTGGTAATATGTTCCTCCATGAGAGTACCACCGAGATCGTTGCAACCCCAGTTTAAGGCTTCTGTCGCCCCCTGTAAGCCCAATTTTACCCAACTGGGTTGATGATTTTTAATGCTATTGCCCAAATAAATCCGCGCCACTGCTGTTAATTTTAATGTATCAGCTAAAATTGGCTGATCTCGTCCGACTCGATTTCTCAGGGGTTTGGGAGCCGATTGTCCCACAAAAGGCAATAAAATAAATTCGGTGATTTTAGCTGGATAATTATTTTCTAGGGCGATTTCTTGCTGTTTTCTAATTTTTTCAAGGTGCTGCACCTGTTGGCGAGGGGTTTCAATATGACCGCAGAGCATGGTACTGGTGGTATGTAACCCCAAGCGATGAGCAACACCGACTATTTCTAACCAAGTGGCAGCATCGATTTTTTCCGGACAGATTACCCATCTTACCTCATCCACTAACACCTCGGCAGCCGTCCCCGGGAGAGAATTGACTCCTGCTTCTTGCAGGGAAGCGATAACTTTTTCGTAGCTTAAACCGTCTTCCCTAGCGATAAATTGGACTTCTTGAGGCGAAAAAGCGTGTAAATGCAGGTCAGGAAAGGCTTGTTTCAGGTTTTTAACAATTTCGAGGTAATAATCTAAGGAATTGCCCTTAATCTTGGCTTTTGGGTTTAATCCTCCCTGCATACAAATTTCTGTGGCCCCACGATGGACAGCATCCGTCGCTTTAGCGATAATTTCCTCTAAATTAAGCCAGAATGCTCCCTCTTCATTTTCATCGCGTCTGAATGCACAAAAACTGCAATGCTGCTCACAAATGTTACTAAAATTAATGTTGCGATTGATCACATAGGTGACGGTATCTCCCACCTGTTGACGACGCAAAAAGTCGGCCGTTTCCCGAATCTGGGCAATTAAACGGTTATCGGTAGTTTCTAGCAAGATAATCGCTTCTTTTGCCGATAAATTTGCCCCTGACCGCGCTTTTGCCAAAATATCGGTTACGGGTGCGGTGATGGAGGAGTTAGTCACGGGAAATAAATATTGAGGGTTGCCGATCCTAATTGTAGAACGAGGTCAGAAGGAACAGTAAAGAAAGAGAGCCGATTTAATCCTTTTTCTGTTCCCCATTCCCTTGTCTGCACGCGGTAATTTCCGGTTGAGAGCCTTTATTGCAGGGTGGTTTGTTTTTCCTGTTCTTTTTGTTGACGTTTTTTCTTTTCTGCTTCTAGAGCATCTTCGATAACCTTGAGCAGCTGATCCATTTTATCGAGATTACCGCGATAAACATCGAGGTCTTTTTGCAGTTTCTCGCTGGACAGATGCAAAATTTCTGAGAACTTTTGCAAAATTGGTTCGCGTTTTTCTTTTTCCTTGATTATGTCCGGTTGTGCTTCGGCTAAAATAGTGTAAAGACCGATGGCAAACAGGCGACTATACTTAAACTTAGGCGCGTTGATCACCGAAACTAGACTATCAGATAACTGATTGTTACCACCTAAAGCAGGGTTTTGCAGTTGGGAAAGCAAGGAATCAATATTAGTTTCTTTGGCAATAGCGATCATATTTTCGGCATCACGACGATAAACTTCGGAATTACCGTTAACCGCTTGGCACAAAGCATTAAAAATATTCGGTTTATCCTCCCCCGGACGATAGCCTTCCATGAACTTCTCGAAAGAAGTAACCACACCAAGGGCATAAATTGGATCATAATGGAAATCTACATTAACGGAGAGCAGGTGCATCTCGACTAATAATTCCTCAACCACGCGCCGATATACCGAATTGATGGGGCGGGTGTGGCGAGTATAAAAATCACGCTTACTATCGGAAACAGTACGAATTTTGTCCACAGAACCAAACTTCATAAAAATTTAACACTGCTCTCATTTTCCCCCTTCTCGTTCCCCCTGACAAGGCCGGTGATCACCAAAGAGCCGCCAGCAGTCAGTCCAGAGAGAGCAAAAGAGCGAGTAAGATGGGGAAATGGGGAAATGGGGAAATGGGGAAATGGGGAAATGGGGAAATGGGGAAATGGGGAATTTCAACTAAAACCCCAACACCCTAAAACCCTAAAACCCTAAAACCCCAACACCCTAACACCCCAACACCCTAACACCCCAACACCCAACAGCTTTTTCACTTTTCACTTGACTATATGGCCAATCAAGACGACAAAATCAAAATTATTACTGATAACCGGCAAGCACGCCATCTCTACGAGATTTTAGAGACTTTTGAAGCGGGGGTGCAGTTGGTGGGGACTGAGGTTAAATCTGTGCGCGCTGGTAAGGTAAACCTGCGGGATGGTTACGTTTTAGTCCGCAATGGTGAAGCGGTGTTAATTAATGTTCATATTTCCCCCTACGAACAGAGTAGCGAATATTTTAATCACGATCCGCGCCGGACAAGAAAATTGTTGATGCACAAAAAGGAAATCAGCAAGCTTATCGGTCAAGTGGAACAGAAAGGCTTAACTCTTGTGCCTTTGAAGATGTATTTTAAAGGTGGTTGGGTAAAAATCAGCATTGGCCTCGGTAGAGGCAAGAAATTACACGATAAACGCGAAGATTTGAAACGTCGTCAGGATCAACGGGATATGGCACGAGCGATGAAACGTTAATCAAGACACTTATCGGACTGGCAAAGGTCTAGGTAAGAAACGATCGAGTTTTGTTACAGTTGAACTGTATTCGGCCTCTTGCGGCCATCACCGTCCCCCTCACCTTGGGTTAAAATTTATGTTAAAACTCTTGACAAAAGTAATTAAATATGCTAAGATACCCGCTTTGATTGCTCTATCCTTAGCAGTAGGTGCAGGGATCATTTTACCAAAAATAACTTTAGCCAATGGCAACCCTGGCCTAACAATTTTTAGCGGAGTCGATCGCAAGGATATCTTAGATTATTTCTTGCAATTTGGCGGTCGTCCCAAGCAAATGGATCGTTATAAACTCTATATTCCCCCGAAAAAACTCTCCCAAGGGGCTTCAGCTTTTTTTATTTCCTATCCCGATTATTTTAACGGCCAGTTTGACACCAATAAAATCGAGGTACGCATCAACGGCAAATCTTTACCTTTAAAGGAAGTGATTTGGGATAAGGATAGTCGTGTTATTCAAATTGTCCCCGAACAAGCGATCGATCCCACCAGCAAAGTTGAAATCGTCATGTCTAATGTCAGAAATCCCGAATTAGGCACTTATTACTTTACCTGTGATGTGACTGCCTCTGGCAATATTCCCGTCCGTCTCTACGTCGGTACTTGGATTGTCAGTATTGAACCTTAAAGTATTTATTGGGGATGGGGAAATGGGGGAATGGGGAATGGGGAATGGGGAAATGGGGAAATGGGGAAATGGGGAAATGGGGTAATTCAACTAAAACCCTAAAACCCTAACACCCCAACACCCTAACACCCTAACACCCCAAAACCCCAAAACCCTCTCAGTCCCAGAAAAAGTCAAGAAGTCAACTATTTGCTTCCGAGTTGCTGAAATCTGAGGAATTTTCACCTATAGACTCGTTGGTTGGGTAATTTTCCTCGGAGTTTAAGTTTTTGCGACTGCCTTTGTGGGAATTTTTGCCCCCTTCCCGTCCGATAGCTGCCATGTGGGCGCGATCCCGGCTAACTGCTTCACCACCCTTTCGTCCCGCTTCGCGAGCTTCTTCGGAGGTAAATTCGTGGGCTGTACCTTTTTGATGAGCAGCTTTACCACCTTTACTAGCGATTTCCCTTTGTTTAGCTTGATCCATAGAGGCAAAACCGCGTTTACTCTTACCTGTCATAATATCCCTCCTGTGTGAATGCTGATTTTAAAAGTTCTTAAAGACTTATGCGAGATTTTTAAAACATCACAATCATGGTCTTGTGGGTGGGCAAAACATTGAGATTGCCCCGCTTTTTTCCTCTAAGAACTATAGATCCCTACCTACGATTATAACTCATTAGCTTGACTTCTAGGGAACCAATTACAGCAATCAAAGAGCAGATTTTATGTTAAAAAATATTAAGGGAATCGGGCATTTATCAGTCTAAAGATATAGAAGTTATCTCAATAGTGAGGTACAAAGTTTTCGTTTGGGGGAGTCAGTCCTCAGTTATCAGTTTTTTTCTCCCCTGCTCCCATCTCCCCACTTCCCAATTCATAATTCCCACGTTTTTTGGGGATTCAATCGCGAAAAATCAGGGTAAGACTTGGGTTTTTTCGATCAACCATTTATCTCCTTGCCGTACCAAATCATAGCGCACCTTCAAGGACTCATTATAGGAACGATCGACAATTTCCTTGCGATTATGGAAATACATGGCCTTTTCGTTGACCATCGCTTCCACTGTCGCTAAATTAGGATTTTTCGGATTATTAGTAACCGACCGTACATCCACTTGATGATCGTAGCGCCAATAGTTATTTCCCTGTAAAGCCGCCGCCCGTTTTTGCCAAATTTCCAAAGCTGAACCCGTTAAAACTTCTTTCAATGGCTCTTTTTGGTGTTCACTGCCAAAAGCGGCCGATTTTGCCCCTAACCAAGCTTGAATCGTCTCCTTGGCCGTTTCCTTGTCTAAGGGAGTCCTTTCCATCACCTCCGCGTTAGCCGAAGGAATTTCTAGTATGGGAGTATTTAAAGAAATCGGTAACTGTTCCCCTTGCAAGGCTGCCAAAGGAGATTGACTATCGACAATTGCCTTTACCCCCAAGGACAAAACCACGAGCGTTCCCACTAATCCTACCCCCAATATTGCCACTCGATCGAGTCGTAGTTTTCTGCGGGCCGGTCGTCTCCGTTTCGGTGGGACTAGGGCAGTTTTTAGCGTTTCTGGGGCTGCCTGCTGGGAGTTACCCGCTGCCAGGGGACGGGAGCGACTAGGACGACGACGGGGGGGATTAAGTGCCGGTTGACGATAGGCTGCTGTCACCACTACACTGCCCTGAGTATAGGGGGTAAGAGTTTCCTCCTGAGCAGTGGCTCTCAGGGCAGGTAAAGCAGAGCTTGTCCGCTCACCGTTAACTCTAGCTAAAGACGGTTTTTGGGGACGAGAGTGGGAAGAAGAATAAGCAGATTCCCTCATCGGTGTCGCTCCTAGCACTGGGTTTAAATGGGTGGGGGGGGTGTGGGTTTTGAGAACAGTTACCTCCGATTCTAAAGGTTCGCTAACCTTTTCTTGGACCGACACGGGAACCTTTTCGTCAGGAAAACCTGACAATTCTTCTAAATAATTTTGTACCTCTTCCTCGGCAAAATACTCTTTGAGTGAGGCTTTCCGCTCAACTAAATCACTAAAATGGCAGAAAACTTCTGTTTGTAACCAACGCTCACCATAACGACATAACCCGGGTAAGAGATCGGGAGATTGCCCCGATTGTTCCTTAATATAATTTAATATTTCTTGCTCTTGACTTTTTTCTAAAATTGTGCTTGCTTGTTCGGTTTGACCGAGCAGTAGAGCGCAGATTGATCGCTCGAGGGAGACATCCTGATGTTTTTGTAATTGCTGCAGGCGATCGCTGGCTGCGACAATAGCGGCGGGTTGTTTTTGGGCGAAACCGCGGGCAATCAAGGCATAGACCAGCAGATAATTACCCACCGCCGAGGGGCGTTCTGCCTCTTTTGCCCAGATTTTTTCCTGTTCGGCCTGAGTTAAATAAACCCGTAACTGTTGAATAAAGCGTAAAAAATTATCCACCCCCAACCCAGAGCGATCGTCGCCTTGGCCATCAATGCCGCCGCGAGCTTCTAACATATCTTCCAAGAGATTCAAGCCGCGCTGACGGGCAAGACCGGGGTTTTTTTCTTGGGATAACAATTCCAGAACCCGGTAGGGACGCAAGCGATCACAATCATGACGAATCTCGCCGGCGACTTGTGGGAACATTTGTTCTTGTTCTAACCAAGTCAGGGCCTTGGCTGCGGTGCTGGCCGCCTGTTCATAATTTTTATCCTGCCAATATTCCCGACTTAATTCCCCGTAGGCCAAAGCCAAGGTTAAGATCATGTCTGGGCGAGTAGTTGGCTCCAAATCCAGATAAGTTTCGGCCAAACGAATCACTAACTCGTATTCTCCCAACTCTTGCAGGATGAGCAAAGCTCCCACCAGATCGGCGGGGGCAATGGTAATCTGGGGAGTGGGATATTCTGCGGAAGTCGCAGCCACCTCCCCATCCTGAGAATCGAGGTTTTCGGTGCTGCTTTCTGGGTTGAGAAGCAGGGGATTGGGAGCGAAAAATTGGGCATCGTAATCACGACGGCGATCTGAATCACTTAACACTTGGTAAGCTTCATCTAACAAGTGCTGACGGGCAACGATCGCTGTTTGACTGTATTCTTGACGCGGCAATTGCCGTCCCCGATCGGCGTGGGCCAAATCAATCTGCTCGGCACTCACCTGAAAAGGGATTCCCAATATCCTGTAGTAGTCGAGAGGAATTCGCACGGTTAGCTGTACCTCAACTCTGGAGAGTCCTTAGTGAATTAAATGATGTAAGTGAGAGCGGAGCGAGTAAAATAACAAGATACCATCTTATCCTAGCCAATCTCTGACTGACTAAGATTAGATTTGAGAGAGAAAATACTAAGAACCCCTTGGTTTAAGACCAAAAAATTCACTGCCAGAATTCTCGAAAAATCTACCGCTTCCTCTCCCCTTGCCTTTTTGTTGTCTAAATGATACTACAGACCCTATGATTTCCGAACGTACTTTACCAACCTTTAATCCTGCTTCCATCATTATCACCAAAGCTGAAGGTCTTCGCCTATACGAGGATATGGTTTTGGGGCGGATGTTTGAAGATAAATGCGCCGAAATGTATTATCGGGGCAAAATGTTCGGTTTTGTCCATCTCTACAACGGTCAGGAAGCCATATCTAGCGGTATTGTTAAAGCCTTGCGTCAGGGAGAAGATTACGTTTCTAGCACCTATCGCGATCACGTCCACGCCCTCAGTGCCGGAGTTCCCGCTAAGGAGGTAATGGCGGAGTTATTCGGCAAAGCGACTGGTTGTAGTAAAGGACGGGGCGGCTCCATGCATATGTTTTCCGCCGAACATAAGCTTTTAGGGGGTTACGCTTTCGTGGCCGAGGGGATTCCCGTCGCTACTGGGGCGGCTTTTCAGAGTAAATACCGTCGCGAGGCCATGGGTGATGCCAGTGCCGATCAGGTAACGGTTTGTTTCTTTGGGGATGGGGCGAGCAATAATGGCCAGTTTTTTGAGTGTCTGAATATGGCCGCCCTCTGGAAGTTGCCGATTATCTATGTGGTGGAAAATAATAAGTGGGCGATCGGGATGGCCCACGATCGAGCCACTTCTCAACCGGAAATCTATAAAAAAGCCAGTGTTTTTAGTATGGTCGGTGTGGAAGTGGACGGTATGGATGTGGTCGCCGTTCATGCCGCCGCCAGAGAAGCCGTGGCCCGCGCCCGCGCCGGTGAGGGGCCGACTTTGATTGAGGCCTTAACCTATCGTTTCCGGGGTCACTCTCTGGCAGATCCCGACGAGTTACGCAGTGCTGACGAGAAACAATTCTGGGGCGAAAGAGATCCGATCACTCGCTTTGCCGCCTACCTCTACGAGCGAGATCTGGCCACGAGAGAAGAATTAAAAGAAATCGAGGAGAAAATTCAAGCTGAAATCGAGGCAGCGGTTAAATTTGCCGAATCTAGCCCCGAACCCGATCCCAGTGAACTAACTCGCTTTATTTTCGCAGAAGACGAGTAATTTCAGTGATCAGTTACCAGTTATTCAGAGTTGAGTTTTCAGTAATCAGTGATCACTGTTTATTGATCACTGATCACTGACGACTGATCACTGATTACTTAGGGTATTCTATGAGGGGGAGCAGAAAAATCCCGCCTCGAAGATGGTTGTCGTCAAAAAAATTTGTAAAAAACAGTTGCGCTCTTGTATAATTCGCTAAAATCCAGAGAAATAGCTTTTGCCATGGCGACTACAGAAGCATTGAACCCCAGTCAGTTCGCATTCTTAACCAACCTCACCGCTGATCGTTCAAGTTCACCCAACCCTCAACAAGAAATGGACAAAGTTATCATTCTCGTTAATGCCGAAGCTCAAGCCAGTGGTCAGATGTCTCGGCTATCGCCCGTTACCGAAAAGATGGTGATTGCCTTAAAAAATGCGGTTCCTAAATCCTTGGCGGTGGAGGTGACGGGGACGGCTTCTTTGTGGTCAAAAATGGAGTCGGGTAAAACCAGCCAAAATAATTTAATCTGGTGTCCCTTAACAATTCAATTGCCCAATTGGGTGAATTTTCCGGGTAAAAAAGTTTATCAAGCTTGTCGGGATATCGAGGAAAGACGCGCTTGGGTTGCCCATACCCTGCACTATAAAACCAGTCAGGGAGATTCTTCTTTTGGAGATCTTTGGTTGCCGATCACGGTGACATCTAAGGGTTTAGAATACGGTGAGGTCATCGGAGAGGGTATGATCCCTAACGCCTACAGTCAACCGATTAGTCTGGAAAGAGAGAGTCTTAAGTCTTTATATCGGCTGGCAGCGCAATTACTGGATAATTTACAGGCTCCTGCTTCTGTCTATTTGCTCCAGTTTCGTCTGGCTCATCGAGAAGTGGTTTTTGATCGTCTCTGGCCTTTTCCCGCCGCACCTGCGATCGCTTCCCTGCGCGGTCAACAGACGGATCTCTATGCAGCCTACTGGAATTGTTTACGTCGGCAAGCAATGGTCGATCATTCCTTGGCAATTTAATCCCATAGCGGAAGAAAACTGTCTAACTTTGGTCATAACAGCGATCGATCCCTAAACTATCTAAAGTTAAATCCCTGACGGTGTTAGTGATGGCAAATTCACTATAAAAACTTTTGGGGGGATGTAAGACCAAAAGCTGGGCGTGAGTCCGTCTTAAGGCAATCCCCTGGAAAACAGGAAGCTCTCAAAGGAGTTGAGAGTAGTTCATAGGAACTGTCTAGCAGGAATCTATTAAGTTGACAAAAGGGATACTTTGACGGAATATTTAGCGTAGCGGCCGCCATCAAAACACTGCTTTCGTCCGTTCAACCTCTCGAAAATGCTGAAATATTCGCTAATTATCCCGATTTATAACGAGGAAGAAACCATTCTGGAACTCTATCGCCGTGTCAGTGATGTCATGGATAGTTTAGACGATTCTGTGGAATTGATTCTGATTAATGATGGTAGTCGCGACCGCTCCTTAAATTTAATGCGGGAACTACAGGCAAGAGATGCTAGGGTCTGTTACATTAGCTTGGCTCGTAACTTTGGCCATCAGGCAGCAGTAACGGCAGGACTTAATTTTGCGAGGGGTCAAGTTATTGTTGTCCTCGATGCCGACTTGCAGGATCCACCGGAATTGATTCCCAAAATGATTGAGTCTTGGCAAGCAGGTTATCATGTGGTTTACGCCCAGAGAACAAAACGGAAAAAAGAAAGTTGGTTTAAACGCCTAACTGCCTACGTTTTCTATAGATTGCTGCGACAATTAGCCGACGTGGATATCCCTGCGGACACGGGGGATTTTTGTCTGATGGATCGTCAGGTGGTGGAAGTCTTAAATTCTATGCCAGAACGGAATCGTTATATTCGCGGTTTGCGCGCTTGGATTGGTTTCCGACAAACTGCTGTTAAATTTGAGCGGGATCCCCGGTTTGCTGGGGAAGTTAAGTACACTTTTAAAAAATCCCTAGCTTTAGCGATTAATAGCTTGGTGTCTTTTTCTAAGATTCCCCTGCGTCTTTCCACTTATTTAGGCTTATTTTCTGCTTTAATTGCCCTGTTGATGGCTTTACTGGTTCTCTACTGGCGACTGCATCAACCCGAATCTCCCGTTACCGGTTTAGCTACTATCTTGATCGCTGTGTTTTTCTTGGGTTCAGTACAATTGATCAGTATTGGCATATTAGGGGAATACATCGGGCGAATTTACGAAGAAGTTAAAGGCAGTCAATCAGCCGCTAATTTCGGCAAGTTTTTGATTATTGCTATTTTATTAATCGGAATTAGCCTAAGATTTTTCAATTTAGAGCAAAAAGTCTATAGTGCCGATGAAGTGAGAAGTATTATGCGTTTTTCGGGATACACGACTCAAGAGGTGCGGGAGCAGGCTTTCAACGGTCAAATTATTGGTCGGAAAGACCTACAATATTTTCAACATCCTCATTCCGAACGCTCTCTATCCGATGCCTTGCGCTCTCTGATGAGCAATCCAGAACATCCTCCCCTATACCATTTGTCAGCGCGCTTCTGGATGCAGTTAATCCCCATCGAACATTCCGCCAGAACTTTCTCGATTTTCTTAAGCATCCTAGCCATTCCCTGCCTTTATTGGCTATCCCTAGAATTGTTCAATTCTTCGCTAACGGCCTGGATTACAATCCTTTTACGAGCAATCCGTAAAAATACGCTTAAAAGTTGGCTCTGGTATAGCCTGAGTTTAGCCTTGACTTTTTATACTCATTTATTTTCTGCTCCCGTCGCCATCGCCCAAGCTTTATATGTGATTCTTCTAGAGAGATTGAAAATTACAAGAACAGTTGTTAGCTATGTATTGGCAGCCGTTGGCAGCTTAGTTTTATTTAGCCCTTGGCTATTCGTGATTTTTACCAACCTAGACAAAATTGATCGCAACACCCAATACTATCGACAGTTTAAGACTAATATCATCCAAATATCTAAAACCTTATTTCGTCATACTGGTCATGTATTTGTAAATTTCTTTCACCTCAAAGGAAGATTAGAGTCGGCTTTACATTTATTAATATTATTGTTAGTGGTTTATTCTCTTTACCATCTGATCCGATACGCATCGCCGAAAGTTTGGTTATTCCTCATAACTTTGATTGTTGTTCCGACACTGTTTCAAATTGTACCTGATTTATTAAAACCATCGATCCGCTCCCTACAGGCCAGATATTATCTACCGGTTTTTTTGGGAATACAGATGGCTATATCCTACCTGATTGCCAGTTGTATCAGCTCAAAATCGCCAAAAAATTGGCTGCACTATTTAGGACAACAAATCTTGCTAATTTTCCTACTGCTAGGTATAGTATCTAGTGTATTTCTGGGTTTAAATCCTGAGGCGGCTTTAGACGATCAACGAGGTACAGCCAGTGGAGCTAATCTAAAAATCGCCCCCGTTTTAAACTCCATGACCAAACCAATAGTTATCAGTGATAATACCCCTAGTTTCTTTTTGGCATTATCCTATTTAGTTAACGATCGAGTTAAGTTTCAATTATTTCAGGATGGCGATGTGGAATCCTGGCGGCAAAAACTCAATCTCAAGGAATTAGCCCAAAACTACAGTAATATTGTCGTGGCACATCCCGAAGAAGATTTTGTTAACTTTTTAAATGAGCAGTACCCAATTCGTACAGAAAAATTAGCAGAGCAGCTAATAGAAATTAAACTCGAATAGCGGAGGAAAACTGTCTAACTTTGTCCACAACAGCGATCGATCCCTAAACTATCTAAAATTAAATCACTGACGGCGTTAGCGATGGCAAATTCACTATAAAAACTTTCGCGAAAGTCAAAAGCTTGCATCTCGGTAACGATCGCAATCACCAAGTTACCGAGATCGTTTTCTCCTTCCAAACGCTGACGCAGAAAAATCTGACTAGCGCGTTCAGCGATAGTTTCATTAATAGCTTCGGGAATAAATTCTGCATCTAACCAACGATGTAAAGCAGTGCGTAGCCAAGTTTGTTCCCGTTGGGGATTTTCGATAGGTGGTAAAGTAATAGGTGGAATTGGTGCGGGATTGTCAGGCATAATTAGAGGATGATCCGGCTACGAGACTGAATTCTTGGGGGGAGTCGTGGATATCGCCTCTATTATACAAGGATACGCACGCGGTTATTTTCTCATGGCCGATGAGGGGGGGCGATTGGATTGGTATTCTAGTAGAAATCGCGCTCTTATCCCCCTTGATCGGCGTTTTAGGTATCCCAAGTCCCTAAAACGAGTTTTGAATCAAAATCGCTTTAGCGTGGCTATTAACCGGGATTTTGCTGGGGTTTGTGCCGGTTGTGCCGATCGCTCGCTGACTTGGATTTCCCCGGAGTTAATCCAAATCTATCAGCAATTACACCAAGCCGGTTGGGCTTACAGTTTCGAGACTTGGCAAGGGGATCAATTAGCGGGGGGGATTTTAGGTTTAGCAATTCGCGGGGTTTTTATCGGAGAATCGATGTTTTATCAAATTCCCGATGGTTCTAAAGTAGCCCTGGTCAAGTTAGTTGAACACCTCAGAGAACGGAATTTCTGTCTATTTGATGCCCAAATGCAAAATCCCCATCTGGCTAGATTTGGAAGCTATACTATCTCCGAAAAAGAATATCATTCTCGACTAGAAAGCGCTCTGCTCAAGCATTGCCGTTTTGTATAAGTAGGGTTAGGACTTTATCTCTCCGGTCTGATTATCGATGCTCATGGGGGAACTATTGCCGTCACTTCAGAATTAGAACATGGTAGTAGCTTTTCTGTCCGTTTACCTGTCTATAAAGATCGATAATAGAAAAAATACTTTCTGCCGATCGGTTACTGTTAATGGCTTCTAATTGGGATATCTTGTTAATACAAGCGGCGCGTCAGGGCAATCTGGCGCGGGTTCAAGCTTTACTGAGTCAGGGGGCAAATGTCAACGCCACCGATGGCCAAAATACGACGGCTTTAATCTATGCCGTGCAGGGGGGTCATCGGGAAATTGTGGCAATTTTGCGAGAATTTGGGGCTGATATCAACAAAAGCAAACAACCTCAAGGTTTAACCCCTCTCATGTTAGCGGCGGCCCTCAATCACAGTGAAATCCTCGCTCAATTAATCGCCGCTGGTGCTAATGTCAATCAGGTTAATCAAGATGGTACACCAGCACTAATGATCGCCACTTATAAGGGTCATACAGCGATCGCAGAACAGTTATTAACCGCCGGCGCTCGGGTCAATATGCGCGATCGGGATGGAGATACGGCTTTATCTGTAGCGATTAGCCAAAATTACGCCATAATTGTCCATTTACTGCTCGATCGTGGTGTAGATGAAGAAATCCGTCAAGAAGCTTGGTTAGAGGCTCTCAACGCTAATCGTCCAGAAATCCTCCAATTGTTTATTAACCGTGGTATGCCCCTCGATTCTCCCACTTTATCCGGGGAAACTCCCCTAATTTTGGCTGTAGAGAGGGGAAATCTCGGCAGCGTACAAACTTTACTGCAAGCGGGAGCCAATCCGAACATTAGCACGGAGGAGGGAGAAACTGCCCTGATGATCGCCGCTGCTGAGGGATATTTCGATATTGTCCGACTTTTACTCGCTCAGGGGGCTAGTATTGACAATCAAAATCAGGCGGGAGAAACGGCCTTACATTTAGCCACGATCGAAGGACATTTAGAGATCGTTCAGGCCTTACTACAAGCTGGCGCTTTTGTCAATCACCGTAACCATTTTGGTGATACACCCTTGCTTATCGCTACGATGCAGGGATACGAAGCGATCGTTTTAGAATTGTTAAAACAGGGAGCCGACCCTAACCTAACTCAGCAAGGAGAAACACCATTAACTTTAGCTTTACAGCGCCAATTTACGAAAATCTGCCGTTATCTCCTCGAATACGGGGCTAATGCCAACGCCGTTTATCCCGATGGCAAAACCGTCCTCATGAAAGCTTGTGAGGGCAATAATAGTCAATTGGTGCGCTGGTTAATCGATATCGGAGCTGATGTCAATAAACTCGATTTTAGCGGCGCTTCCCCGTTAATGTGGGCGAGTTATCACGGTTGTCTCGACACGGTTAAAGTTTTGTTAGACGGGGGAAAGGTGAACTTAAATCAGAAAAATCAAGGGGGAATGACTGCTTTAATGTTAGCTAAATTTAATCACCATCAGGCGATCGTTTCTTTATTACAACAAGCAGGAGCGATCGAGTAGGAGTGCAAGTTTAGCGATCGGCGATCGGCAGGAGATAGGGTGTTGGGGTGTTAGGGTGTTAGGGTGTTAGGGTGTTAGGGTGTTAGGGTGTTAGGGTGTTAGGGTGTTAGGGTTTTAGGGTGTTAGGGTGTTAGGGTTTTAGGGTGTTAGGGTGTTAGGGTTTTAGGGTGATAGGGTGTTGGGGTTTTAGGGTGATAGGGTGTTAGTTGAAATTCCCCCACTTCCCCACTTCCCCACTTCCCCACTTCCCCACTTCATAATTCATAATTCATAATTCATAATTCATAATTCCCCACTTCCCCACGAGAAACTTTTTGCCGCAAACCCTAGATAGTCAACAGCTGACCATGACCACGGTGATATTATCAGAACCGCCGGCTTTTTTGGCCGCTGCCACTAAATTCTCGACAATTTCCTGACAATCGGCACCAGTTTGCAAATAATCGCTAATTTCCTCGTCGGACACTTCTTCCGTCAAACCATCACTACAGAGGATTAAACTATCGCCAGATTGCAGATCGAGGGGAGATACCGTCACTGGGGGCAAATCGCGACGACCAAGACATTGAAATAAAACGTGCCGCCAAGGGTGGTTTTTCGCCTCTTCTTTGGACAGATCCCCCATTTTTATCGCCCTAGCTATCCAAGTATGATCTTCCGTCACCTGTTCTAATTTTTGCTCACGAAAGCGATAGAGACGGGAATCACCAATATGGGTGTACCAAGAGCCATCATCTCGGACGATAGCCATGACTAGGGTTGTCCCCATGTCCTGTCTTTCGGGATGTTTCAGTTGATCTTCGATAATCTTCTCGTTAGCGACGGTAATTGCCTCCTGTAGCAATTCCCCGGCAGTCAGGGGCGAATTCCAGTGTTCTTCTAGATGAGCTTGGATAGTTTCAGTGGCGATTTGACTAGCTTCCTGGCCCCCCGCATGACCCCCCATACCATCAGCAACGATAAAAAAACGCTGCTCGGGGTCGATATAATAACTATCCTGATTAACCGATCGCACTACACCAGGATCGGTCATTCCTCCAAAAGAAAGATTGTTCATCGAAATTTCTGCTGCTAACACAATATTTATCGAAAATTTGGGTTTAAAACCCCGTCGTGAAACGACGGCTTTTCTTGATCTTTAATATAACACTTAAGAACTTCCGGTGGCGCACCTCTCAGTTATCAGTGGGTAAGTTATCAGTTATCAGATGTGAGTTATCAGGGTTCTTCGTTACTTGGTATGGTTCGATAGGGGAGCATAAATCGACTAAATCCTTATCTGGCAAAAGACTTAATTGATTAGTTCGCTCTAGAGCAAAAACAATTGACAAAAATCGCTAAATGCCTTTCTATATAAGGGTTCCATCCCTTATAACCCCCGTCCATTCCATAACACAAACCGAAGAGCCGTTATCAGTTATCAGTTATCAGTTATCAGTTATCAGTTATCAGTTATCAGTGGGTAAGTTATCAGTTATCAGATGTGATTTTTTAAGTGTGCAGTATTAAATAGAATTTTCCTACTGTCTTTTTACTGTTTACTGATCACTGATTACTGATCACTGATTGTAGAGTGTCTTTCTTTTCGTAGATGACTTGATATAATTAGCAGACCTAGTTACAATAGAATGCAGACGCACACATCTTAACCCAATGAAAGCAAGGTATCAATACCGTATTTACCCAACAGACCAACAAAAGAGGCTTTTGTCTCAATTGTTTGGGTGTGTGCGTGTCGTCTGGAACGATACCTTAGCTTACTGCCAAGAACTCTATCAACAAGGAGAAAAAAAGCCAAAATATACCGAGTTATCTAAAAGACTCACTCAGATTAAAAAAACCAAAGAAAAACAGTGGTTAACTGAAGTTTCTTCTATTCCTTTACAACAGTCTTTGAGAGATTTAGAGACAGCCTATTCTAACTTTTTTGCATCTTGTAAGGGAGAAAGGAAGGGAAAGAAAGTAAAACCTCCCAAGTTTAAAAAACGTAAATCTAAACAATCAGCAAGATTTACTGATAATGGTTTTACCATTAATCAACACCACGTTACTTTGGCAAAAATCGGTGATTTAAAAGTCATTTGGAGTCGTCCATTACCCTCTAAACCTTCTAGCGTTACCGTGATTAAAGATGCAGCGGATCGATACTTTCTTAGTTTCGTTGTCGAGATTCGTCCCGAAACTTTGCCAAATAACGATCAAACCGTAGGGATCGATCTAGGGATTGCCACTTTTGCGACTCTTTCAACAGGAGAAAAGATAGACGCACCAAAACCCTTAAAGAAACGGCTAAAACGGCTTAAAAAAGCACAGAAAAACCTTTCTAGAAAACAGAAAGGAAGTAAACGACGGGAAAAAGCGAGAAAACGAGTGGCTAAAATCCACGCAAAGATTACAGACACTCGCACTGATTTCTTGCATAAACTATCCACTAAAATTGTTCGTGAGAATCAAACGATAGTTTTAGAGGATTTAAACACATCGGTAATGGTTAAAAATCGGAAGTTATCCCGTGCCATATCAGACTTAGGATGGCGTTCTTTTCGAGATATGCTATCAGCAAAGTCAGATAAATATGGGCGTGATTTTCTGATAATTTCCCGATGGGAGCCAACGTCTCAGCGATGTTCCTGTTGTGGGAATATTGGCGGGAAAAAGGCGTTAAATATCCGTGAGTGGGAATGTTTTTTCTGTGGGACTTTTCATGATCGAGACATCAATGCTGCGGTAAATATCAAGGTCGCCGGTGGGCAATCGGAGACCTCAAAAAACGGACATGGAGGACAGCATAAGACTTCTGTTAAAGAAGCAGCGTCCTGTGAAGCGTCAACCCCATTCAGCGACCATTCTAAAAAGGTGGCGTGGTGAGGAATCACCGTCCGTTTACGGCGGTGAGGATGTCAATATCCCGCAATCGATTACATCATACGATCCTGACGTTCAATTTTTCGCCAGAGTCTCACAAGAGCTATCCCCGGCAGCAGGGAAATCGCCATCGGCACTAAAGTTAACCAACCAAAACCACTGACGAATAGAAGCGTCGCTGAGATAAGTAAAGCACTGACCAGTAAAGTATAGTTGGTTCCCATTTGAATCATACCCAATCGCCGCAAAAGTCGATCGGATTCGCTGGAACGGACCCGGACACGGATATCACCCCGTTCTAATTTTTCGATCGTATCATCGATGCGTCGGGGTAAACTCAGGGCGGTGCTGCTCACTTGGGCTGCTTGTCGTCCTAACTCATCGAGGATATTACTGCCATTATTTCCTGTCATATCATTTACTAATTGCAGGGCAAAAGGTTGGGCCACTTCCATAAAGTTAAATTCGGGATCGAGTCCTTTGCCTACTCCTTCTAGGGTAGAAAATGCTCGCATGACGAAGGTGAAGGTAGCGGGAAAGCGAAAAGGCTGATCGTAGGCGATTTCATAGAGATCATCGCTGATAGAGGCTACGGATTGCTCCTCAAAGGGTTTATCCATGAAGTTATCGAGCATATACTGGATCGATCGCCGCACTGCTCCCATATCACCATTAGCAGTTAATGCTCCTAAATCCACCAGAGAAGTGACCACGCGATCGGCATCTTTTTGGGCAATTCCCAAGAGAGTTTGCATTAATTTTTCGCGCACGTTGGTTTTAATTTGTCCCATCATGCCGAAATCGTAGAAAATTAAGGAGCCGTCACTATCAACGGCAATATTCCCGGGGTGAGGATCTGCGTGAAAAAAGCCGTTATTGAGTAGTTGAATTAGATAAGCTTTTGCCCCTAGTTTAGCCAACAATTTGCGATCGAGTCCAGCCGCTTCTAGGGCTTCATAATGACTGATTTTGATGCCGGGGAGGTATTCTAGGGTTAAAACCCGGGGAGAGGTGTAGCGCCAATAGACTTTCGGTACTTTCACCCAATCTTCCCCGCGAAAATTACGGCGAAAAGTGTCGGCGTTACGACCTTCGTTGAGATAATCGGTTTCTTCCCAGAGGATTTTACAGCATTCTTCATATATACCCGTCCAATCGCGACCTTTACCCCATTTGGGATGATTTTGGAAGTATTGGGCGATTTTTTTCAGGATGGCCAGATCGATACTAAATAATTTTTTCAATCCGGGCCGTTGGACTTTGACCACCACATCTTCCCCGGTCTTCAGTTGGGCCCGGTGAACTTGTCCTAAACTAGCGGCTGCTAGGGGAATAGGATCAAAGCTTTTAAAGAGTTGATTGAGGGGTTTACCGAGGGATACCTCGATAATTTTGCTGGCCTGTTCGTAGGTAAATGCGGGAACCTGATCCTGTAGTTTCGAGAGTTCTTCCACATATTCGAGGGGAAAAAGATCGGCTCGGGTGGAGAACAGTTGACCGACTTTAATAAAAGTTGGGCCCAATTCTAGCATGGTTTCCCGAATCCAAGCGGCTTGTTTTCTGCGTCTGCTGGCGAGTTTTTCCTCGCTATAGCCGCCGTTATAGCTCCATTTTTTACCGTTGAGCCAGAATTGATAAAGTACAGTCAGAACGAATCGCCAAATATCTAGACGACGACGATTGATGGAATAGTTTTCTTGATTCCAACGATAGCTATTTTTGGCGACTTGGAGGGCCGGCATTGCTGGGTTTAACTCTAGGGTAACGGGGATGGGTAGAAGGGCTGACACGCAATTTTTGGGGCTTTAAAGCGACTAAAAGAGGGTTTTTGGTTAATTTCGGTAGTTTTTTAGTTCCGAGCGCAATTGGGCGATTTCAGCCCGCATTTCGTCGATGTTTTCCTGCACATCGGCACTGGAGGAACCACTGGAGTCTGTACCAGTATATACTCCCTTTTCCATGGCTCGATCGGCTCTCATTTGCACTTCTTCGACGAATTGCCGCAGGTTTTCCCGTTGTTCGGCATCAAATTTGCCTAATTCGCTTAAAGCGTTGGTAAACGCATCTTCTAGCTGTTCACTGACCACTTCAGCGATCGCTCGTCCGAGGAAAAAGGCGTGAATAACAGGGTTGGTCATAATCTTAAATGGATGTTTTCGCTTGCTGGGGTTTGTGGACGGGAAGGGCGATAATAAATTCCCTAACTACTAGGTTAGGCGACAGAACCAGAAAAGGCAAATCGTTTTTCTGAAAAGGCAGATGAGACGGGGAGGTTAATCGACAGGATTATGAGAAACAAAGGGTGCTAAGGGAGCAAAATCCTGTTCGATCACGTCGAGGATTATCGCTGAAATCAACCCGATTAGCGAAATAATAGTGTCATCAACAATATCAGTCTCTGGAGAGTTAAGATGCTCAGAAAACGTTTATTAATCCCCTTAATACTATCCCTCGTCACTTTTGGTCTAGTGGTGGCCTGTAATTCCGGCACTCCCACCAGTCAAACTAACCCCAGTCCCGCAGAAAACGCCGCCACTTCCCCTATTCCCATCGGTGCAGCTTTAGCTCAAACCAGCAATCTTGCCCTATTGGGACAGGAACAGGTGATCGGTGTCAAGATGGCTGAAACATATTTTAATAAAAAGGGCGGAGTCAATGGAACACCGATTAAAGTTATTATCCAGGATGTGGCCGGGGATGAACAGGGGGCGATCAACGCCATAAATACCCTAATCACTCAAGATAAGGTGGTGGGTATTCTCGGTCCGTCCCTGTCTCAGCAAGCTTTTGCCGCTAGTCCGATCGCCGATCGAGCTAAAGTTCCCATTCTCGGCCCTTCTAACACGGCTAAAGGTATCCCCCAGATCGGTGAATATGTGAGTAGGGTGTCCGCTCCTGTGGCTGTGGTCGCTCCCAATGCGGTTAAAACCGCTTTAAAAATCGATCCCAAGATTAAAAAAGTGGCTGTCTTTTTTGCCCAAAATGATGCTTTTAGTAAATCGGAAACGGAAACTTTTCAAGAAACCCTAAAGAGTTTAAATCTTGATATTGTCACCGTGCAGAAATTTCAAACCACCGATACAGATTTTCAAAACCAAGCCACCGCCGCTATTAATATTAAACCGGATTTAGTGGTTATTTCTGGTTTGGTTGCTGACGGGGGTAATTTGGTTAAACAGTTGCGACAATTAGGCTATCAGGGGTTAATTATTGGGGGCAATGGTTTAAATACTTCTAATATTTTCCCGGTTTGTCAAGCTCAATGTGATGGTATTCTCATCGCTCAAGCTTATAACCCGGAATTAGATAATCCTATTAATCGGGATTTTGTCGCCGCTTATACAGCAGAAAATAAAAAAGCACCGCCCCAATTTACCGCTCAAGCTTTTACGGGAATTCAAGTTTTTGTCGAGGCCTTAAAACGGGTAGATGATAAAAATAAACTCAGTACACTTTCCCTCGAACAAATTCGCCAACAATTAAATCAGGAAATTTTAGCGGGTAAGTATGTGACTGTTCTGGGAGATATTGCTTTTACTCCCGAAGGAGAAATCATTCAGGACAAATTTTCTGTGGCACAAATTAAAATGGATGCTGACGGTAAAAATGGTAAATTTACTTTTGTAGAAAATTAATCAGTAAAGGGTTCTTCTCGTTTCCACCTTGTTGCAAGGGTATCCCTTGCAACGCACTTCCAGAGGTTCTAGCTTTTGTGTCATAATCAGACACGCTATAAACTAGGCGATGTTCTTTTGTAATGCGTCGTGACCATAATCCTGATAGTTCATGTTTTAATGCTTCTGGTTTTCCTGATCCAGAAAAAGGCTCTCAGCGTAAACTTTTTTATCTGCGATCGCCCATTGATTAAACTCATCAAAACTTCGGGTTAGAAAGGCGACTTTCCTCATAAGTTAGCAGCATCTACATAAATATAACTATCAGGATTTTTCAGAGATTCTATTGCCTCTTGGAGATGTTGACGGTTAGCTTCTGTGGAAAGCAGATAGTCGGTTTCATCCATTTCAGCAGCTTCTTTAATCAATAAAATCGCTTCGACCACTGTTCCTTCTGGTAAGTCGAGGGGAGGTAAACTAAGTTGACCATTTTTGATGATTGTTCGGTATTTCAGTGCATTCATAGACTTTTACTATTCTTGAGATTTTATTAATTATAGCAGTTTCAATGATAACTTGGCTCTTCTCGTTTCTGTATAGTCTTACCTCGCTGCAAGGGATACCCTTGCAACGCACTTCCAGAGGTTCTAGCTTTTGTGTAACCGATCAGGGAAGGGAGGGATATCCTCCCCTTTCTCGTGCCAATGTGGAACCTTGGTATCAGAGAAGAAAAATGTAGGTTGGTTTTCACTTTCTTCGGAAATTCTTCTTAAGTTTTCGTGTACCCTAATTCTTACTCTCAGCTAGTTTTGGAATTTCTGGCGATTATTAGTAGTGAAATTTGCAGAAAATGATCACAATTTCTTGATCAGACACGCTATCAACTAGGCGATGTTTTTTTATAATGCGTCAACTAGCGACTGATCTGGACTTTATCCTAATGTTGCCATAATAATGACATTTACATAGGGACACTTGCGGGCAGTTTGTACTAGAATCTCTAAAGTTAAAGATGTTCAATAGAGGCCAAGAGAAAAATGACTTATCTGGAAGCTACTGCCAAATTTTACAGCGAAGTAGCCCAAACTCCTGAAGTGGGGCTATGTTGTGTTCAAAGCAGTCCTTTGCAACTACCGGGGCTTAAAATCCCTGCCATTATGCAGGAGATGAACTATGGTTGTGGCACGACAGTGCAGGTTAATGAATTGGGCAATTCTCCTAAGGTGTTGTATGTGGGTGTGGGTGGTGGTTTAGAAGCACTGCAATTCGCCTATTTTTCCCGTCGTCCGGGGGGGGTAATTGCGGTGGATCCAGTGCCAGAAATGCGTTGGGCAGCCCAGAGAAATCTCGGCGAAGCACTGCTGGAAAATTCCTGGTTTAGTCTCGATTTTGTGAAAATTAAAGATGGTTCCGCCTTTGAATTGCCAGTGGAGGATGCCTCCGTCGATGTGGTGGCGCAGAATTGTCTTTTTAATATCTTTAAACCAGCCGATTTACAGTTAGCTTTACGGGAGGCTTTTCGCGTCTTAAAACCGGGAGGACGTTTACTGATGAGCGATCCGATCGCCACTCGTCCAATTCCCGAACATTTGCAAGAAGATCAGCGTTTGCGCGCTATGTGTCTATCGGGGGCCTTGACCTACGATGATTATATTAAACAGTTGATCGCTGCTGGTTTTGGTCAGGTAGAAATTCGGACTCGTCGTCCCTATCGTTTACTGGACTGTCAGAGTTATAATTTAGCCGAGCCGCTCCTATTAGAAAGTTTGGATTCCGTTGCTTTTAAAGTAGCTATTCCAGAAGATGGGGCTTGTATTTTTACGGGTAGAACTGCTATTTATACTGGTACGGAGGCAATTTTTGATGATGGTGCTGGGCATATTTTAGCCAAAGGATTGCCGGTGGCCGTCTGTGATAAAACTGCGGGCAACTTAGCTCGTTTCTCTCCCCAAGATATCCTCATCACTGAGTCCACTTGGCACTATAATGGGGGCGGTTGCTGTTAAAAAAGCAAGGTCGAGACAAGTTTGATCGGTCAGTTACCAGTTATCAGTTATCAGTTATCAGATGTGAGTTATCAGTTATCATTGATTAGTTATTGGTCACTGATTACTGTTTCCCGTTTACTGTTTACTGATTACTAATTACTAATTACTGTTTCCCGTTTACTGATTACTGTTCACTGATTACTCTCCTATGACTCCTTTTTTTAAGAAACTAAAAACTCCTTTAACTAAGCAAAAAATCTCGGTTCTGCAAGTTAATTTGGGGAAAAGATGTAACCTTGCTTGTAGCCATTGTCATGTGGAAGCTAGTCCAGGTCGCACCGAAGAAATGAGTCCAGAAGTGTGCGAACAAATTATCGAACTGATCGCAAGATTTCCCCAAATTAAAATCGTCGATCTGACCGGCGGCGCTCCGGAAATGCTCTACGGTTTTAAGCCAATTGTGGAAACATCTAGAAAAGCAGGAAAAGAGGTAATTGTGCGCTCGAATTTAACTATTTATTTCGAGAAAGGATTTACTGATATTCCTGAATATTGCGCTGGCCATCAGCTGCGGGTGGTGGCTTCTTTACCCTGTTATCTTGCCGATAATGTGGATAAAATGCGCGGTCTGGGAGTCTATGATCGATCGATCGCCGCTTTACAATGGTTAAACCGTCTCGGCTACGCGCAAGACCCGAATTTGATGGTCGATTTAGTCTATAATCCCCAGATTCCTAAGTCAGAGAATTTTTCTCTCACACCGGATCAGGTATCTCTAACACAGGATTACAAAAAGTTCTTGCAAGAACATTTTAATATTTCTTTTAACAATCTGTTTACTATCACTAACTTACCCGTTGGAAGAACCCGTTTCCATCTGGAACACCAGCAACTCTATCAACCCTATCTTCAATTCCTCGAAGACCATTTTAATGGTGATACTGTCGAACATTTGATGTGTCGTAATCAGCTTTCGATCGATTATTTGGGTAATATCTATGACTGCGATTTTAATCAGATGGAGAATCTGGCTGCTTGCACCAGTCAAGGCCAAAAACTAACCCTGCCGGATTTATTACAAGCGGATAGTTTAGATGTAATTGCAGAGGTACAAACCGCTTCCTATTGTTACGGTTGCACTGCTGGCAGCGGTTCCAGTTGTGGGGGAGCTTTGATTGCAACCTGAACAAGTGTACTGAATTGACAGCCTATCTCGGAAAAATTTAGTACAAATGCTCGGACTAGCTCTCCCTTGATTAAGGACCAGAAAAAACCGCCGATTCGATATCGTGACGACTAAGGGAGTATTTAAAAGCGCGATTGATATCGCTGCCGTCATTGGCTGCCCGAAAGTAACAAACGGTGATTTCTTCGAGATCAAGGCAGATTTCCGCTTTCCATGTCGGTTTTTCCACCGTCCAACAGTGGACATTCTCGGTATTTTTCCGACAACCTAACTTAACTAGCCATGCTTCGATCGCCGGTAAGGGATGATTATAGAGGGGAGTATCAGCAGTGGGAATCTTCATCGCATCTAAATCAAAAATAATTGGGCTACAGTGACGGCATTCTCTCCTCGAAGCATAGCAATAATCACCGCTAGTAACAAGCAGCCCAGCAGGGTCAGTGCCAAGATAAACAAAGCAAAAATCTCTCCCGAAGATAGGGGGCGATCGGTCGGATCGAGATAGGCGCTACGATTAGCTATGGGTTCATCGCTATCCGGGATAGTTTGGATGACATTCCAGCGGGAGTAACCTATCTGTAAATCATACAGGGAACGGCGATCGGGATTACTCAGGGCGGCATAAGCTTCGTTAAGACGCTGGAATTTAACCGTTGCCACTTCGGGGCTGAGTTCGGTAGTATCGGGGTGGTATCGTTTACTGAGTTCCCGATAGGCGCGTCGCACTTCGATCACCGAGGCGCTCGGATGTAGTCCTAGAATGGCATAATAGGTATTAGCAAAGCGCGAGTTAGCGGCAATAACTCGCGGGGTGGTTGGGGAATTATCGCGCTCGAAGGTCACAAGATTTTTTACACTAAAAATTGTCTTAATATTTTAACTCTGTTGATCATGAAATCTCGTTATCGGCTGCGTCTTCGGATCTGTCTTGTCTTTCTTATTATGGCCTTGACGAGTTTGTCTCCTTGGCTAACCCCTAGCGCCTACGCAGGGATCGATGACGATCGCCTTGATGGTAATATTTTTGTGGTCTATGCGGGTAATGGTTCCCTCGTGCCACCACGTTTAAATTTAGCGGAAACTTTTCAACGGAAAATTCCGGCTATTATTGTCTATTATCTGGATGATAGTAGTGATTGTAAGCGATTTGCGGCGATTGTCTCCCGTTTTCAAGAGTTTTATGGTCGCGCCGCCAGTATTATCCCCGTTACTGTCGATTCTATCCCCTTAAAGTCTTCCTATCGTCCCGATGAACCGGGTTACTATTATCGCGGTGGGGTTCCCCAAACGGTGGTTTTAGACCAACAGGGTAAAGTGGTTTATGATGGTTTGGGCAATATTAAATATGAAGATGTGGATGATATCTTAAGAAAGGTTTTTGAGCTTCTGCCTCGATCGGAATCGGTAGAGTTAAAAAGACGCTCTTTTAACGAGTTTAACGCTGAATTGCGCTAGTTACCTCTTTTTTATCCTCAATTGAACCAAAAATAATCATTTAGAGATGCTGTCAGCAGTGTCTCTATCTTGTTTTTAGGAACAATAAAATTATTTACTTATTGGTTTTATTATCATTTAAGATTTATTTGAACCAATAAATGCTAGACAAATCAGATTTTATCTGAAATAACACTTGAAAAATATTAGCAACAGTGCCAGACTGGAAAAAGTTTGCTAACCTGATTATATTGAGAACAATAATCATTCTTATAGGTGTGAGAGACAGCAATGAAAATCAAGCAAAATTTCCTAACAGCAGCGATATTACTGGGTTTTTCTGGTCCGGTACTGGCTAATAGTCTCGAAAACCTCTCTAGTAACCCCATGGCACAGGTAACAAGTGTCAATCAATTGCGGGATGTTTCTCCCACCGCCTGGGCTTTTGAGGCCTTAAGAAGTCTCGTGGAGAGGTATGGTTGTATAGTAGGTTATCCTGACCGCACTTTTCGCGGTGAACGCGCTTTAACTCGTTGGGAATTTGCCGCCGGGTTGAATTCCTGCTTAAATACCCTAGAAAGATTGATTCAAGAAGGAGTAGCCGTATTAAAAGAAGATCTAGACAAAATCAAGCGATTAGTCAGCGAATTCGAGACTGAATTAGCGGCATTGGGTGCTAGGGTTGATAACTTAGAAAATCGAGTCGCTTTTCTGGAAAATAATCAATTTTCCACCACTACTAAATTAACCGGGGAAGTGGTGATGGCATTATATGGGGTAGCCACAGGAGAAAAAAACGGTGGTGAAGGGATTCCTCAAGTGCCAGCTTTTGGTTATCGGGCCCGTTTAGAATTAAATACTAGCTTCACAGGCAAAGATTTACTCTATACCCGTCTAGCAACGGGAAATATTGCCGATTTAGCCGATACTACGGGAACTTTTGAAAGTACCTTAGCTTTTACCCAACCCGACGGCAATGATTTACTGCTAGAAGTTTTAAACTACAGTTTCCCCCTAACGGAAAATATCCAACTCTGGTTAGAAGCGACGGGAGGTGCTAAAGATGACTTTACCAATACCCTCAACTTTTTGGATGGAGATGGCGCTAGTGGGGCGCTTTCCACTTTTGGTACCCGCAATCCCCTTTATTTTGCTCCAGGACAAACTGGACTCGGTTTACAGGGTAATTATGGGGCTTTGCAATTCAGCGCCGGTTATCTTGCTGGAGATGCTAACGATCCTAACCCAGGAGCGGGTTTATTTAACGGTTCCTATACTGCCCTAGCGCAGGTGGGTTATGTTCCGGGCGAAAATTTTGGCATTGCTTTATCCTACTTTCATAGTTATAACCAATTAGATACGGGAACGGGAAGCCAGCGCTCGAATTTCCGATTTTTCACCGAAGAACTATTCGGGGAGGCTGTCCCGACAATTAATAATAGTTTGGGTTTACAATTTACTTGGCGAATTGTCGATGGTTTTGTCCTCGGTGGTTGGGGGGGTTACACAAAAGCGAGAACTCTTAGCACTTTAGATGGACAACTAGAACGCGGGGATTTAGATATCTGGAATTGGGCGGTAACTTTGGCTTTTCCTGATTTATTTAAGGAAGGAAATACGGCCGGTATTATTGTTGGTATGCAGCCTTGGGTATCTAGTTCTAGTATTAGATTAAATGATGGTAGTGCCACTAATGATCCCGATACTTCCTTTCATATTGAAGGATTTTATGAGTGGAAACTCACCGATAATATTGCCCTTACTCCAGGGGTAATTGTGATTACTTCTCCTAACTCCAATAACAACAATTCCACCTTAGTTATCGGTACTATCCGCACGACTTTTACTTTCTGATTTGTCTAGGCAGCCCGTCAGAAATAAACTAATCCTACTTGTGGGACTAAATTGGCTATTTGTCTCTTCTCGACTTTGTGTGATCATCAATGCTTTATCTTGTTCCAGGGTAGAACCTTGGAACAGGATCAGGTAGGATATACCTCCGTTTTCTGATGCGTTATACCAATTCTCCAAAATCTAACTACAGATAGGGTAGAATATCATATTAGTACAGTTAAGGGAAAAATATGGGACGAGTTTATAAGATAGAACTATCTGAAAGTGAAGTAGAACTCAGGGAAATGCTTAGACAAGAAAAAACTGGTTCAGGAAAAGAAAGAATACAAGTATTGTACTTATTAAAGACAAAAAAGGCAAAAACGGTGATGGAAACTGCCGAAATGCTAAGAAGAAACAGAGTCACTCTACAAGATTGGTTAGGGAAATATCGTCAAGGAGGACTAGCTTGTATAGTAAAGCTTTGAGTTTTTGTTAGATTGATATTTATCAACTTTAGAGCATTGCTGGACAGAGAGGGAGCTTGGGGAATTTTCTACATTGTAAGTTCGGAAGAACCAAATTATTGTCTAAAAAAGTCAGTACAGGAAGAGCAAGAAAAGTTCCTCAGTGGGCAGAAAAAGCCTTAGAAAAAAGATTAAAATAAAATAAAAGAAAGGAAAAGGTTTGATATTTAGGTCGAGATTTGTGAATGATTAGAGGAAAAATTAGGGATAAAAGCAAAGTATAAAACTGTACACAAATTAGTATATTCTCGGCTAAAAGCTTCTCCAAAAATAGCTAGACCAAAAAGCCTAGAACAATCAAAAAAAAGTTAGAGGATTTTAAGAAAAAACTTCTAGAAAGCTTGCGATGCTGAGTTGAGTAGCGATAACAATAATGAGTAATATAGAGAAAATTCGCTTTTTATGTGAAGATGAAACTCGTCTCCAATTGAACAGATTTGGCAATATCTAAAAAAAGGATTGAGATGGAAACTACCTAGAGAATTAGAGTAATTACGTTTGTTAATTGGTCAACGACTCGAAGAAATGAACAAAGAGGTAATTGCTTCAATTGTTGGACGAGGCTCTATCTGTAGTTGGCATTTAGAGAATTAGTATTAGTTAGAAAACATAAAAAGGGTTTCTTTTAGAAACCCTTTTTATAATAAATTGTGTCAAATATATCTTGACAAAAATCGATAAAAATGCTATAATCTGACGGCAATCTTCGCTTTATTGCATGAGTAGAAAACGGGTTTCTCCGAGAAACCCGTTTTCTGTGATCGCCAGTCAAGGAAAAACCCGATAATTCAACCTATTCCCTCGGATCAAAATCTGGCAGCGTCCCCAGCTTGCGAATGATCACTTTAACATCCATCGACAAAAAGTCATCAGCATCACCAAACCAAGAACCAGAAAGAGGTATGATTTGACTGGGATGACGAGCGATCGCCACTCGAATTAAATCAAAGCCGGCGGTAATTTGATTAGTCGGATCATAATTACGCCAACCGGCCCCTGGTAGATAAACCTGTAACCAAGCATGGGTAGCACCAGAGCCAGTCATCCCCACTTCACCACCGTCGAGGGCAGCATCGTAGAGATAGCCACTGACAAAACGACAGGCTAAACCCAATCTTCGCAAAGCTTCGATCATCAACCAAGCATAATCGCGACAAGTTCCCGACTTGAGCCGCAGGGTTTCTTCGGGGGATTGAGTTCCTTCACTCTCCCGGGATTGGTAAGTAAAATTATCTTTGATAGCCGCCATCATTCTTGCCATGGCATCGAGGGTATTATCTTGGTCCCCCGCTACAAAACTTTTGGCCCAAGCTGCCAAGCTGCCGTCGGCATCCTCGGCGTGGGGACGCATAAACACCACTAGATCTAACCATTCATCGGGGGTATATTGGACAGGAATTTCGATCGCACGTTGAGCGAGGGGAAAATCAGCGATCGCTTTTAAGCCAAAATGTTCCGCCCGTAATCGACAGGTAACGATTAATTCTGACGCTGGTTCAGCAAATTCAATCCCTACCACATTGTTAGATAGCGTATCCATAGTCCAGCGCGTTTTAGCGGCAATATTCGCCTCCACAGAATAACTGATAATTCTTTCACCGTGACCGGCGCTAGGCAAAAAAATCGCCCGATGTTCCCCAAAAGTTACCGGTTTACGATAATGATAGGTGGTAATGTGTTCCAAGTCGTAGATGACACTCATCCTGATTATCCCTAATAAAGTAGCTGGTTATAATTAAATTGAAGATGGTTCCCCCTTTAATCCCCCCTTAATCCCCCCTTGATAAGGGGGTATCTGACAATTTTTAACACCCACCCACTTAATCACTGATCACTGATAACTGAAATGACCTCTGACCCGTTCCTCGATCGAGCTTGGAATACCGAAGACCTAGAACAAGCGCTTCGAGGTGTCGGCACTATTCAAGAAGAACTCAACTATAATCAGGCACGCAATTCTCTGAGCAAACTTGTTGAGCGTCTGGATCTTACCTCGATCGAGAAAATTGGTCTAGAAGCGGAGATTGATCGCCTAGTAGCCCTGCTAGAAAAACTTGATCGCTCCCTGATTCAAATTGCCGCTTTTGGTCTGGTGGGCCGGGGAAAATCCTCGATTTTAAATGCTCTGGTCGGTCAAGAAATCTTTACAACCGGTCCTCTACACGGAGTTACCCGCACCATTAAAGGGGTAAATTGGCAGTTAAGCAGCGATGATACTTTCCCCAATCTAGCGCGTCTGACCCTGAACGGCCAGGGTAATGCTCAGGTGCAATTGCTTGATACTCCCGGTATTGATGAGGTAGATGGGCAAACAAGGGAAATTCTCGCCTGTCAGGTGGCGCAGCAGATGGATTTAATCCTTTTTATCATCTCCGGTGATATGACCAAAGTGGAATTTTCCGCCCTGGCCAAGTTGCGGGAAGCGGGAAAACCGATGATTTTGGTCTTTAATAAAATTGATCAGTATCCAGAAGTCGATCGCCTCGCTATCTATGAGAAAATCGCCTCAGAACGGGTAAAAGAATTACTCTCCCCCGATGAGATCGTTATGGTGGCGGCCTCTCCCCTCTTGGCGGAGACGATTAGAGAGCAGGATGGGCGGCTAAAAACGCAACGATTTCGGGGAAAACCCCGGATAGAAGCTCTAAAACTAAAAATTTTGGAAATTCTAGAGCGAGAGGGTAAATCCCTCGTAGCACTCAATTCTATGCTGTATGCCGACGAGGTAAACGAGCAAATTGTCGCCCGCAAAATGGCTATCCGTGATCGCGGCGCTAATCAATTGATTCAAAAAGCAGTGATGATCAAAGCGTCGGCGATCGCTCTTAATCCGGTGACAGTGTTGGATCTGTTGACGGGAGCAGTTATCGATTTAGCCATGATTCTCGCTCTTTCTCGCTTATACGGCATCGATTTAACTCGTCAGGGGGCGATCGCTCTTTTACAAAAAATTGCCCTCAATATGGGGGGTATTAGTGCCAGCGAATTTTTAGCGGTTTTGGGCTTAAGTTCCCTCAAAGGACTGCTTGGCCTCTCGATTCCTGCCACTGGCGGCATTTCTATCCTTCCCTATACTTCGATCGCCCTGACTCAAGCGGGGGTTGCTGGTGTATCCTGTTATGCGATCGGCCAAGTGACGAAAACCTATCTCGCTAATGGGGCCACTTGGGGACCCGATGGACCGAAGGCAGTGGTGGCCAGTATTCTTGATTCCCTCGATGAAACCTCGATTCTCAACCGGATTAAGCGGGAATTAGGCTCAAAATTAGGGGGTGGGGGTTAGGGGAATTATCAATCATAAATTATGAATTATAACTTATGAATTAGAAACAGGAGTTTAGACTAAATGTTGGTAATCATTCGGTAGTAGTGGCGTAGCCCTCTTGCGTACCTGGCATGAATTGTATAAAATATTTATTAATAAAAATAATTGAAAACCAATCAATCTTTAAACCTCTAGCTTGATCATGACTTTTCTGATAAATATCTTTTTCTGGCTCCTGTCTGGCTTACTCGAATATCAGTCTAGCAGAGAACAAAATACCCCCCTATTATTGAGATTGGTAACGTTGTTCCCCAATCAGAATGGCGAAAACACTTTCCCAGAGACTTTGCGCGTAATGTTGAAGACTATATTATGTAGGGTTTGCTGAAAAAGTTTATTGGTGGGGTTATTAGTCGGCCGTTTCAGACTTTGTTGCCCTTCTCTTTTATACCAGTTTATGTACTAAAAAAAAGATAATGCAAGGTTTTTGGCTCTTCTAGGTTCTGTGTGATAAGTTTAACTTACAGAGAATCGATCAATCTTTGTGTACTCTGTTTCTGTGTGGTTCCTTCCACTTGATCGCTAGGAAGACTGTATCTTAGAATACATTTTACCCACCAAACCCAAGAGAGCCGGTTTTTGAATGTCCCAATCCTATATTCTTGCACTAACATCGGATTTTAACAGGTCAAAAGCCTTGTTTTAAAAGGGTTTTACCATTATTCAGCAAGCCTTATACATGGCGCACCGAGAGAAGATGAGAAAGAATCAGAAAAATTGTCCTAGATCCATCCTATCTACAATTACTTGCTGATTATAGAGACAATCTCCATGAAATCGCTACACTAATGACAGCAGGACTAGGAAAATTTAAGCGAAATGATTTTGACATAATTACTGAACGCCTTATCAGGAAGGGGAGATTATCTAGGCCAATCTGCTATTAACTTAACCAACGATAAGTAGTCGTGCAAAATTAATTTCCTAGTTAAGATAGGCAAGAGGCAAGAGCGGGGTTAGATATGTGTAATTAATTTTGCTTAGGTACTTATGAGAAACGATTCTAGTATAGAAGTCATTTCCAAAACCAGTAAACAATTTTAGCAAGCTTTTGATTGTTATCAAAGACGATTTGTACTATATTAGGGACTTGAGGGAGATGGGCTAAAAAACCAAAGGAACTAGGAACCATAGGGACCTAATTCCTGTAGTATGTGCCATTGTATCTAACGGGCTTGGAGAGACTCGAACTCCCGACCTTGTGGTCCGTAGCCACACGCTCTAATCCACTAAGCTACAAGCCCTTGTTTTTCTCAACAGTAAACTACTATAGCACAGGTTCATTCAATGACGCAAGAGGGTAAAGAAAAATTATCTCATCTCGACAGCCAAGGCGAGGCCCGGATGGTGGATGTATCAGAGAAAATGCCCACTAAACGCACTGCTATTGCCCTAGGACAAGTGAGAATGCTACAAACGACTTTTGAAGCCATAGAACAGGGAAATGCGCCTAAAGGTGACGTTTTAGGGACGGCCAGACTAGCGGGAATTATGGCGGCCAAACAAACTTCCTGCTTAATTCCCCTTTGCCATCCCTTACCCCTGCAAAAAATCAATGTTCAGATTATCCCGAAAGCAGAGTTACCCGGTTACGAAATTCGGGCAGAAGTGGTGACAAAATCGGAAACTGGGGTAGAAATGGAAGCTTTAACGGCAGTGTCGGTGGCAGCCTTGACTTTATACGATATGGCTAAAGCGTTAGAAAAATCAATCCTGATTGAAAATATCCGTTTGCTGAGTAAAACAGGAGGGAAATCAGATTATGCCAAGGATTCCCCGTTGCCATGAAAACCCAGGTGCATCTCACATTTGCAGAAATACCGACAATCAGCAATTATCAGTGACTCTTAAATGATGACAAATGTGTCAGCGGCTGCGTGTAAGCATCCCACCGAAAAACTAATGCGCTCCGGGGTTTGGGGGCGGCACTTCAACACGCTCAGTGACCGCGCCACACCCCCAACGGGGGGTTTGGGGGGTAGAACCCCCCAAAGGCTTGGATTGAGTGGTAAAATCGGAAGTAATCACCAATTTTAGAAGATAGTTTCCCTTTAAAAATCCCAACCTGGTAGATTTACAAACATGAGATGCAGCCTAAAAACCCTAAGTAACCCCTTCTAACTTTTCATCGGTCAATTGATATAATTCCTGTAATTTCTCTAATTTGTCGGGGTCTGCTTGCCAAAAACCGCGGCCTTGTGCTTCTAACATTCTACCGACAATATTACGGAAAGCTTCGGGATTAGCTTGACGCAATTTTTCCGCCATTTCTGCATCAAAAGCGTAGGTATCGGCTGCCTGATCATACACCCAATCGTCACTAAAATTAGCCGTACCGCCCCAACCAATTAAAGCGGTCATTCTTTGGGAGATTTCGTAGGCCCCACCGGAACCTTGATTAACCATGGCATTGGCCCATTTAGGATTGAGTAATTTACTGCGGTATTCTAATCGCAAAACCTCCTCTAATTTGCGGGGAGTTGTATCATTGGAAAAACTCTCAACAAAACTTGTCATCACCCGTTGACCGCTTTGTTTTTCTGCGGCCAATTTTAATCCTCCCGTGTTGGCGTAGTATTCCTGAATATCGGTTAAACCGTATTCTACCGAGTCAATTTCTTGAATAATACTCTCACTGGTTTTTAATAACTGTTGTAGCACTTCTGGTCGCGCTTGTCCCTTATCTTGACGACCATAACTAAAAACATTACGCTTTTCCCAAGTTTTCGCTAATTCGTTGTCATTGTCCCAATTTCCCTCCACTACTTGGTCATTAACTAAAGAGCCAAAATCCCCAGCAGGATTGGAAAATAAACGAGCGCTGGCATTGTCAATTCCTTGACTTTTTAAGGCTAAATAGTGCTTACGGATATAATTATCATTTTCCGATTCTTCTATCTCGGCTGCCCGCTGCATTAAATCATCCAATAACTCGATAATATTGATAAAAGTATCCCGAAAAATTCCCGATAAATTAGCCAGAATATCGATGCGCGGGTGTCCAATTTCCCCTAGAGGTTTCAATTCATACCTGACAATTCTTCCTGTCCCCTCTTTCACCGGTTCCGCACCGACTAATTCTAAGAGAATACCCAGGGACTCACCCTTAGTTTTAATCACATCTAATCCCCAGAGTAAAACCGCTACGGTTTCGGGATATTTTCCTTTTTCGGTTAGGTTTTGTTCTAGCAGTTTTTTGGCGATTTCTCGTCCGCGGGTGTAGGCTGCGGGGGAAGGCATCCGGTAGGGGTCTAAAGCGTGTATATTGCGTCCTGTGGGTAAAACTCCCGCACCATCCCGGAGTAAATCACCCCCCGGCGCTGGGGGTACATATTCGCCATTTAATCCCCGCAAAAGATTAGTTAATTCTTCGCTATTTTGTCCTAATAAATTTTTAATAGCAATGCCTTCTTTAAGCTTTTCATTAGTTGCTTCATCAGCGAGAATTTGCTGAAATTCTCGCTCAGATAAATCGGTAAAATAAGCATCAAGATAACCTTTTAATTCTTCCTGATTGGGAGCAGTTCCTAGGGTGTGTAAACCGGAAGAAAATAGTCTTTGTTCGACGATTTGTAGGTAATTATACACCTTGACAAAATAATCGGTTAGTGCATAGCGACTAAATAATTTGGCATTTTCTAAAGTGAATTCTATTCCCTGTTTTTCTGCTTCCAGAAAAGGGCAATCTTTAGAGATACCTGTATCAATAATTTTTTGGAGAATACTATCTCTTAAAGCGTAATTTTTCTCAGGATTTTCTCGAAACTCGGCAATCAAATCTCGTAGAATCATCAATTCTTTATATAATCCTGCTCGTCCGTAGGGAGGCACATTATGGGAAATTAACACCCCATAACCGCGACGTTTAGCTAGGATAGATTCCGAGGGATTATTAGCGGCATAAATATATAAATTTGGTAAATCTCCTAATAAAATATCTGACCAAGAATAACCGGTATTTCCTAGGGGTGAACCGGGCAGCCATTCGACAGTTCCGTGCATACCAAAATGAACGAGCGCATCGGTCTTAAAATCTTTCTGTAACCACTGATAAAAGGCTGCATACTGAGGGTGAGGAGTTAAATCTTTTTCAAACATTAACCGCATCGGATCCCCAGCAATTCCTAAAGGTGGTTGCACTCCAATCCAGATATTACCTAACTCAATTCCCCCTAAATGATACTGGTCGCCAATAGTTTTTATCCCCGCATCTTTTAGGGATTTCCAGTGTTTTTCGATGCGAGAAATTAATAGATAACCTAGCCAATTCTCTAAAGTTTCTATCGATAAACGATTTTGTTTAGAGAGATTTTCATCATCGGCAAACTTAACTTTTTGAATAATTTCTTCCCCGTCTTCGGGAATAGTTCCCAGATGATAACCCTGCGCTTCTAAAGCTTGTAAAAACTTAACTAAACTCCGGGGAACATTTAATAAAGCTGCCGTACCAACTGCCCCATAACCCGGGGGAAATCCATAGAGAATGATGGCTATTTTGCGTTCTTGGGGAGGGGTTTTATGTAACTTAATCCAACTGTTTAAACGTCCAGTTAAACGCTGTAATCTTTCGGGGATTAAATAGATAGTTTCCCCCACTAATCCCCCCAGAGGAATTGTATCAATTGCTCCATCTAATTCCGGTAAAGCGTATAGAACCACACTCTGTAAACCACCGATTCCCTGTCTTGTCCAAGAATAAATATCTTGAATCAATAAAGGGGCAGCGATAAGATAAGGAATATTTTTAGCCGACAGAATTCGTTTAGCCACTTCTACCTGTCTTCCTGCTTCCATAGAACCCGCGGGACCCCCCACCAAAGGAAAGCCAATCGTCGAGACAATGGCATCTACTGTCACCGCATCTTCACTTAAAGAAGGAGTTTCAATGATTCCTTTTTTTCTTTGCTGAATTTCGTAGTCTGTGGTTAACCAATCCCGAACAATTGTATGGCCTTCCACTCCGTTAATAAACACGGGTAGGGGAATTAAATTAGCCGTTTCAAAATGACGGATTAATTGATTAATATAGGGTAGTTTACTGATAACGTGCTTCCGATAAAGCAGCAGTGCCACCACTGGTTTATCAAGGGATTTATTTTTTTTATACCAGGTCAAATATTCTTGGGGAGTGAGAAAATAACCCTGATAATCGGGGTGTAATAGTCCCTTATTGGGAGTTTCGATAACTTCGGGTATTTCCTGTACTTTTAATCCTAGATATTTTTGGGCAATTACCCAACACATAGCGGCCACATTTTCGGTTCCTCCCGCATTCCAATAACCGTAAATAATTAACCAATTACGCAAATCTTGAACTTTTTTAGCGGGAATAAATTTCAGCAGTTTCGGACCAGTTTTGAGGAAACTGAGATAACCAGCTAACTTATCTTCTTCCTTGCCACTGGAAAATTTACTCAAGATAAATTGAATTGGTTTTGGCATTCCTTTTGGTTTATCACCGATGGCAAATTCTCCTAAACGGGTTAAACTCATTAACTCTAAAGCAGACTCAAAAACTAAGCGAATGGGAATCTGTGCCGCTCGTTGCCGCAGCCAAGTAACTTGATCGTAATCGAAGATCAAACTAGCAAAAAAAACGTCGGCAGTGGCTAAAGCTTGCTCGACTATTTCCGGTTCGCTAGTCAAGGATTTATCGCTGAATACTTTTACTTCTAAATCGGGACATTTAGAACTAGCCAACAGGCCCGATTGCCGATATAAATTGGTGTTAAAGGTTTCAAAGCCAACAATTAAAACAATGCTTTTCATAAGAATATATTTTTATACTAAATCTGGTTATTAAAAACTGATTATTTATTCCCCCTTTTGCATGAGCGCCTCTCCTGATATGTAGCTTATACTCAACGGATGGCCGTATTACTTGCGATTTTATCACTCAATCCAAGCCTTTGGGGGGTTCTACCCCCCAAACCCCCCGTTGGGGGCGTGGCGCGGTCACTGAGCCTTTACATTGAGCCTGTCGAAATGTGTCGAAGTGCCGCCCCCAAACCCCGGAGCGCATTAGTTTTTCGGTGGGATGCTTACACGCGGCTGCTGATACATCTGTAATAATTTAAGAGTCACTGCACTTGCGGGAGTGTCTATCCTGATATGTAGCCTGATTTAGTATTAGATTAGACCAATCAGGGTGCGTTATTTTGCCTGAAAACACCCCCTGAAATGATCATAACGACAAATTAATAATAACTGCCAGATTTGCGATGATGGATGGCGGTTAAACCCTGGTGTAAAACCTTGCCTTTTTCTGCGATCGCATAAATCAACCAATGATCACCGCACTCCATTCGTTGTCCTACCCGACATTCCAGATAAGCGAGCGCTTCGGCCAAAATCGGCCCACCGTTCTCAGCTTTAGTGGTTTCGATATTAGCGAAACGATCTTCTCCTGGAGTAAAAGGTTTAAGAAAATGCTTCATTAAAGCTATATGTTGTCCTTCTTGCAGGATATTAAGGACAAAATGGATATAAAGTGGGTAGAGTCGATGGGAGGTATTATCAGCAATTCTCATTTTAAGGTTTCATGACATTAAAGCCCTTGCACCTAGAGGGGTTAAAATTCTTAACGAATCTCTAGATCGCTGAAACAACGCAAAATCGTTTCAAAATGAGAATTGCTGCCATCCTTATGAGAAACGCTGTAAGCTGTAATAATTAAGAGACATCTTAAAAAAAGTCAGAAACCCTTCTGTTCCCTGTTCCGGAGTTCCCTTGTCTCTAAAGTTAACTTTATTTTTAACTAGGTACTTAGAATGAAAAATGAAACATTAAATCTAGAATTTTCTCCCGATGTTCTTGCCGCTTTAAAAATAGGAATTGATGAACCCGGTCAAGAAATTAAACTTCTGGCTGCTATTTATTATTTTCAAGAAAAGCGACTTTCTTTAGGAAAAGCGGCGGAATTAGCGAGAATTAATCGCCTAGAATTTATGGATATTTTGTCTAAAAAAGGGATTGTATTGTTTGATTATGACGAATCGGCGTTAGCGGTTGAATTAAAGGGAATAGAAAAACTGGAACCTGATGATTGTAAGTAACGCTACTCCCCTCATCGCTTTTGCGCGAATTGGTCAACTCGGTCTTTTACAAGAAATAGTTAAAAGCATCGTTATTCCTAAGGTAGTAGCTCTTGAAATCAGCACTTACGATCAAGACAAAACTGGCTCGATCGATCTCTTACGAGAACAGTGGATTTCTGTCCGAGAAATCGCCTCTCAACATCAGGTTTCCTTACTAAGCTAAGACGCATTTAAACCGCTTATTCTTAGATTAGCCGAACCCCCCCAATCCCTTTACTGTTGCCTTTTGCCGTTCGGCTGAGCTCACGGCCGAAGCCTCTTGCCTTTTGCCTCGTCTCAACAAGCAATTTAAATTACGAACAGCTTATTATCGACTCTATATCGAGGAGAATCAGAAGTCATCGTCCTTGCACTAGAACAAAAAGCCTCTTTAGTACTTATCGATGAATTAGCTGCTCGTCAGGTGTGTAAATCTCTCAATATTCCAATTACAGGTTCGATCGGTATTTTAATTAAAGCAAAACAGTTGGGAAAGATCGCTGCAGTCAAACCTTACATAGAAACGATGCAACAACAAGGCATATACTACAGCCAGAAATTTATTGATCTTGTTTTACAAACAGTAGCAGAAGGATAGGGGAGAGTATTGTTCACTTTCGGGAGCAGCTGAAACCCTTGTTTTTTGCGATCCCTTGACCGTCACCATGAGTTAATAATAACTGCCGGATTTGCGATGATGGATGGCGGTTAAACCCTGGTGTAAAACCTTGCCTTTTTCTGCGATCGCATAAATCAGCCAATGATCACCGCACTCCATTCGTTGTTCTACCCGACATTCCAGATAAGCGAGCGCTTCGGCCAAAATCGGCCCACCGTTCTCAGCTTTAGTGGTTTCGATATTAGCAAAACGATCTTCTCCTGGAGTAAAAGGTTTAAGAAAATGCTTCATTAAAGCCAAATGTTGGCCTTCTTGGAGGATATTAAGGACAAAAGGCGTACCGCTATAAAGTAGAGACTCGATCGCTCGTTCTTTCGCCACGGCAATAGTCAATCCGGGGGGTGTGAACGTCGCTTGCGATACCCAAGAGGCTAACATGGCGCCGCGCAATTCTCCCAATTCACAGGTGACGATACAGAGAGAACCCACCAAACGGCCCAGGGACTGCGATCGCCGATCGCTTTGGGATTGGTTAACATTAGTTTTCGGTTGTCTGCTTTTGCGAGCTTTTTTGACTGCTTGAGCGAAATCGGTTCCTGCTTCCTCACAGGTCTTTAAAATTGCCTCCGTGGGTGTAAATTTAACCCGAATTGGCTCAAAACCGAAGCGATAACCGCCATCCCGGAATTTACCTTCTAAAAGATCCACCGCTTCCCCACTCCAACCGTAGGAGCCAAAAACTCCCACCAGCTTGCTTTTATCGCCATTTGCTAGGGTAATCCCCAAGGCAGTTTGGATGGGAGTCGGTGCGTGTCCTCCCAAAGTGGGGGAACCAAAGATAAAACCGACACTTTTTTCGATCGCCGTTTTGATCTCGTCTGGTTCGGCGGACTCGGCATTAATCGCCGTCACTGCTACTCCCGCTTTCGTAATCCCGATGGCGATCGCTTGAGCGAGGGTGGCGGTGTTGCCGTAGGCACTGGCATAAATCAGGGCGATTGTCAACTCTTGGGACTTTTGTACTGCTAACCATTGTTGATAGGAAAGGGTCAATTCGTGCATTCCGTAACGCACCAGAGGACCGTGACCAACAGCATAAAATAAGGGCGATTTAGCGGCTAATTTCTCCAAAGCGTTGCTAATTTGACTGGCATAGGGAGCCATGAGACAATCAAAATAATAACGCCGATCTTCGTTATAAACGCTCCAACCCTCATCAAAAATTTGGTCGCCACAAACGTGCGCTCCGAACAATTTATCGGTGTAGAGAATATCGGTTTTACTGTCGTAGGTACAGAGTTGATCGGGAAATCTGGGGTTAGGAGTGGGGATAAATTCTAATTGATGATTTGCTCCTAAATTTAATATTTCTTCCCCCTTGACAACCAACAGATTTAATGCTTCGGTTTCAAGAATTTTTTTCAGGGAAATTGCCCCCGGATTAGAACAAACAAAAGTGACTTGAGGCGCGATTTCTAAAAGTGCCATGAGGGTGACGGCACGATTGGGGTTAACGTGACCGAGGATAATATAATCAATAGTTTTCGGATCGATTCTTTTAGTTAAAGCCTCTAAAAATATGGACGAAAATGATTCCCCTGGTGGATCAAAAAGAGCGACCTTTTCACCTTTAATCAGATAACTATTGGCGGTAGTTCCCTTTTGTAATCCGTATTCGATCTCGAATTTTAACCGGTCCCAAGTGCGGGAACGAAAGACAAAAGTATCGACGGCAATCGGTGCTACTTGTACATCTCTCGGTTTGACAATTGCATTATTCATAATCTTAGTTACCAGTTATCAGTTAAGTAGTCAATTAGTTAAGCGGCAACTTGAGGCTGTCATCATTTTTTTGCTAGGCAAGTTTAGCATTAAAGTCAACACTTGATTTTTGACTAAATACAGCCTTTTATCGCTAGGGACGAGTGGGGAAACTTACAGGTTATCTTGCCAGCGGGAAGGACATCAATATCTAAAGTACACCATCTCTGGGAAGAAACCTAGCTTCTGGCAATTTGTTCGCGGGTAACAATACTCCTCTAATGGGATTTGCCAGTCTATTGAGAAATTCTAAAGGGAAGGTGATCCCCAGAAGCGAGATGCTAGTCTGGGGGAAACCCTGCTCTTTCCCTATCAAGCAAAGTTTTTATGAGCTATCAGCACTCGTCTTTTGACTGCACTAGCGCCAATTTTGAGAAAGCCGCTTTGAGTCATTTTCGCACTCTTGTGGCTTTTTTACCGGATAATTGCCGTGTTTACCGACAAACTTGGGAATTTTCTACGGTTCTCTGTCTCGATTTTCTAGCCTGTTTGCAGGGACTAGCAATCACTCGTCAAAATTTCGCCCACCTAGTTAATGTGACACAAGAACTGGGTTTAGGTCAAGCAATTATTTTGAAAGTAGGCAATAAAATCGTTGAGTGGCATCGTTTAACAGTCTAGAAAAAAATCGGCTCTCTCTGTTCTTTGTGTCTCTGGGGTTTATCTTTAACGCTGCTGAAATAACCGAATAAAAAGGTAGATTGTCGGCTATTCTAGAACTGTTTAAGTTTAGAAAAAGCCCCAATAATTTGACCAAGGCTAATACCACCATCATTAGTGGGAACAGTTTGCTGCCAGTAGGGTTGAAATCCTGAAGCTTGTAGGCGATTAATTGTTCTTTCCGTCAGATAACGATTTTGAAAACAGCCTCCCGTCAGCAGAATTTTTTCTCTACCTATTTGGTGGGCGATTTCTACAATAATCTCACTTAAACTATTATGAAATTTAGCGGCAATTATGCCGATTTGTCCTTGTTTTTCTAAATCCTCAACAACTCCTAAAATTATCTGATTCCAATCAATAACTATGGGTGAGTCGGCGGATAAAGAAAAATGATAATATTCCTCCGTTTTAATGCCATCAAGGGCAAATTCTAACTGCATTGCTGCCTGTCCCTCAAAACTTAATTGATAACATAAACCTAGAATCGCCGCCACACCATCAAACAAACGCCCGACACTAGAAGTTAAAGGACAATTAATTTTTTTTGTTAATATTTGCCTAAAAATAGACCATTCCTGTTCACTAAAAGCTGATTTTATCCTATCAGTATTTTCCATAACTTCTAGTAATCCTAAAGCTACTCGTCTGGGTTCTTTAACCGCTTTTTCTCCTCCGGGTAATGGCCAGGGTTTAAAATGGGCGACTCGCTGCCAAGAATCGGCAGCGATATGGATAAATTCCCCCCCCCAAATTGTGCCGTCTAAACCGTATCCCGTTCCATCCCAAGCAACCCCTAAAACTGGAGGTTGTAGCTGATGTTCTGCCATGCAGGATAAAACGTGAGCGTAATGGTGTTGAATGGGAATAACGGGCAAATTTAAGCTATAAGCGTACTTTGTCGCTAGATATTCGGGATGAGCATCACAGGCAATAACTTCGGGTGCAAATTCGTATAATTTTTTTAAACTATCGAGGATATTTTCAAAATGATTAACGGCATTAACTGTATCTAAATCGCCGATATGTTGACTAATAAAAACTTGATTTTTTTGGTAGATAGCCACGGTATTTTTAAAATAACTTCCCACGGCCAGAATCGGGGGAAAATCTCCCTCATTAACTTTAACGGGAAAGGGAGCATATCCCCGCGCTCGCCGCAAAATCATCGCTTTTCCCGCCATTTCCCTGATAATAGAGTCATCCACTGGTCGAACTATGGGACGATTGTGAACTAGAAATAAATCGGCGATGGTTCCTAATTTTTCTAAAGCTTCTTTTTCCTCAATACAGATAGGTTCATCGGCTAGATTACCACTGGTTGCTACAATAGGAAAGCCTAATTCTGCTAATAAAAGATGATGTAGGGGAGTATAGGGTAACATGACTCCTAGATAGGGATTACCCGGAGAAACGGCAGCAGAAAGATAATTTTTTCTTTGTTTAATCAGGACAATTGCCGCAGCAGGAGACTGCAATAATTGGGATTCTAAAGAAGATACATAACCGTGGTTTTTCACTAACTCAAGATTAGGATACATCACGGCAAAAGGTTTATCTAGTCGCTGTTTACGTTGTCGCAATTTTTGCACTGCTTCCGTATTTCTTGCATCGACAACTAGGTGAAATCCTCCTAATCCTTTGATCGCTATAATTTTTCCCTGTTGAATTGCTCTAGCGGTGGCGATTAAAGCTTGATCTTTTTCCCCTAATACAGTTCCTTGACTGTCTAAAAGACTAATTTGGGGTCCGCAACGAGGACAGGCATTCGGTTGGGCATGAAAACGGCGATCCAGAGGGTTTTCGTATTCCCTTTGACATTGGGGACACTGATTAAAACCCCTCATAGTTGTGGCACTGCGATCATAGGGTAAAACCTCGATAATACTGTAGCGAGGACCGCAGTTAGTGCAGTTAGTAAAAGGATAGCGATAACGACGATTATTCGGGTCAAAAATATCGGCTAAACAATCGGGACAAGTGGCTAAATCGGGCAGAACAATTGTATTTTTTTCACCGCCGCCGCTATGACGTATGCTAAAGTTTTGATAACCGACGGAATTTAACCATTGAGTCTCAATATTTTCAACTAGCGATCGAGGAGGTTTTTCTAAAGATAATCGAGTCAAAAAAGTTTCTAGTTTTTCTTGATCGCCCTCGACTTCAATAAAAACCCCCGCTGCTGTATTATTCACCCAACCAGTTAGGTTTAATTCCGTTGCTAATCGATAAACAAAAGGACGAAAACCGACCCCTTGTACTGCTCCGCGCACAATTAAAGCTAATCGCTGATCGGATTGACTGCTCTGATTATTCATAAATAATTTAACGGAGAAATCATCAAATCTATCCCTGATTACTTTTCCCGTTATACTAAACTGTCACTAATCACCTGACAGCATTCTTCCACACTAGTCCTTTTTTCCATAGCTATCACTAAAGCTTGATAAGCAGTCTGTTGTTTTTCTAAAAGAGTTTTTGCCTGTAATAAACTCCAGCGCTCTTTCTGAGCATAATTATTCTCAGGAACCCCCGCTAATTTTAAGGCCGATTGCAGATAAAATCGATCGCTTTCTCCCCCTGTCGCTTTACCATAAACTAAGGTTTCGGCAGCAATTCCCGCCATCCACACCGTAGAAATTCTCTCTAAAAAAGCGGGAAAATCGGTAAAGTTCTTGACTTTTTGCTCTAAATCTGCTAAATCAAATTGAACACCGCCGACTCCCTCCTGGCCTTGACGAAAGGCTTCCCAAGCGGTCAAACTATAACTGGCGATCGGAATACCCAAAATATAAGCGGTGAGAAAATGTCCGGCTTCGTGGTAGATAACTCTTTGACGGTGTTTACTAGGAGAAAGAGCATCCAGTAGTAAAGTCACGCCCCGGTTATTAAAGGTGAGAGTATCAACGGTAACTAATCCCAAGAGGCTAAAAGTAGCCAAAGCGGGGACAAAAGGCGAAATAGACAGCAAAGGAGTGACAAATACGGAAAGAGTGATCGAAAAAACGGCGATCGCGATCAGATTTAAGGCTGTCTGTTCCATAAAAATTAATAAAAATATACAAATGCTTAATACTATGTTACATGGCCTAGTTTTATTTTCCCCGAATCCAGTTTTTTACTTCCCCAATTTTTTCGGCTAAATCGGGGATTTTTACCACGGATGCCTCGATGAGTTGCACTCTTTCATTTAAACCCGTGATTTTTGCGTCTAAAGTCCTGATTTCTCCCTTAATTTCCGTCTGTCCTATCTCTAGGACTTGAATTTCTCTTTTGATCTCTCCGATGCTATTCTCGATCGCTTTTTGAAGAGGTTAAACGAGTTTCGATCGCTTTTTGTCCACTCTCCAAAGAGGTTAAACGAGTTTCGATCGCTTTTTGTCCACTCTCCAAAGAGGTTAAACGAGTTTCGATCGCTTTTTGTCCATTGATAATCAAATCTTCTAACCTTTTTAGGTCATTTTCCGTAAAAGCCGTCATCAGCTAAACTCCTAATAGATTAATTTTTTCTCGTCTTGAGATTAAATCGATCGTTGACTAACTTAATTATGGAGTCAAAATCAAGCTGTTACCCACTGATAGTTCTAGGTTCGACGCAGCAATAGGGATTTAGGGTGATCGGGAAATTTCCGCTAAATCCCCCATCTCCCCACTTCCCCACTCCCCTTTAACATAAATAAATATTATTGTTTTTCACTATGGATAACTTTTATTGATGAATATCGATCGCACTATCCAAGAGGCAATAGGGATTTAGGGTGATAGGGAAATTTCCCCCACTTCCCCCATCTCCCCACTGATAATTCATAATTTATAATTCATAATTCCCCATCTCCCCTTTACCATAAATAACCATTATTGTTTTCCACTATGGATAACTTTTATCGATGAATATTGATCGCACTATCCAAGAGGCAATAGGGATTTAGGGTGATAGGGAAATTTCCCCCACTTCCCCCATCTCCCCACTGAT
>SFBI01000132.1 GCA_007095845.1 Microcystis aeruginosa Ma_MB_S_20031200_S102 | reverse complement strand
ATCGAAACGAATAGGCTTTTTCCATACCTCACATTCTAGAATATATCGTGTAAATGCGCTAGTATTTAACGGTAAAGCCGCCGTAAAACGGCGGGGTTTCAGACCCAAATTTTCGATGACCGAACCTATTTTCTGGCTAGGATGTTCTTTACTGCTAGTCGCCGTTAGTTTAACGGCGGTTTTCATCGCCGCTTTACCTGCTCTGCAAGAGTTAGCCCGGGCAGCCCGCAGTGCCGAAAAATTATTCGATACCCTCCATCGGGAATTTCCCCCGACTCTAGAGGCAATTCGCCTAACAGGGGCGGAAATCAGCGAATTAACCGAAAATATCGATGAAGGGGTCAAAAGTACCCGCCAAGTTGTCCAGGGAGTTGATCGCAGTCTCGGTAGTGCTAAAGCTGGTCTCAGCAAGCTCGATCGTGGCAGCCGTCGCCTCTTGATCGGTTTGAAAGCTGCTTGGAATACTTGGAAACGCAGTTAAAGAGATGGAGAAGTGGGGAAGTCGTACAAATATAGGTTTATTACAAAGAGGTGAGTAATCGCCAACAGGAGTGAGAAAATCAAGATAGGGGTTTAGAGGAGCATCGTCAAAAACAATGCTAAACAACAACTATCTCCAGCAGTGGTCTTGCATAGTTTTAGAGCATCTACCTCATTTGTGAGTAGCGCAAACTATCGGATCATCTTGATCGTTAGAGTTCTTTTCCTACCACCCCAGGGGATGCTTTTTACTACTCCCTTTCCTCTTGGTTATCAAGTGCCTACAGCTGTCAGAACCCCCAACCCCACTACCCCAATAATTATTTTTACTTGTCTATGAGCGATTCTTACTCTGCTGCCGTCGATAATCCAGCCTATACTGTTGAACAAGCGATCGCTAATATCCAGCAAAGAGAAGACCTAGGCGCGCGTTATTATGCCGCTTGGTGGTTGGGTAGATTTCGTGTTCGTCAACCGGAGGCGATTTCGGCGTTAATTGCCGCTTTAGAGGACGAAAGCGATCGCACTCCCGACGGCGGTTATCCCCTGCGACGCAATGCTGCCAGCGCTTTAGGGAAATTGGATGATCTCAGTTGTGTTCCCGCTTTGATTGCCTGTCTCGACTGCGAAGATTATTATGTGCGCGAATCGGCTGCCCAAGCATTGGAAATGCTTAAGGATCGAAGCGCAATCGCACCTTTAAAGAAACTATTAGAGGGTGGCATCGAAGTGGCCGTTTTAGTGGCGGGAAAACCCCATTTAGTCCAACCCTACGAAGCAATTATCGAGGCATTGGGAACCCTGCAAGCGACGGCAGCGATTCCCCTGATCGAACCATTTTTAGAGCATTTCGTCGAAAAAGTCCGTTATGCGGCTGCCCGCGCTCTCTATCAACTCACAGCTAACCCCCACTATGGCGATATTCTGATTAAGGCCTTGCAAGGGGAAGAATTACAGCTGCGTCGTTCTGCTTTAATGGACTTGGGTGCTACGGGTTATCTACCAGCCGCTCCTGCGATCGCTAATACTTTGGCGGAAAATAGTCTGAAACTGGTTGCTCTCAAGGAACTTTTAGAAAACCATCTAAAAACTAATTCTAGGGGCGAAAATATCTCCGAAATTCTCACTTTAATGGATAGTTTATTGTAATTAATCCAGCAATGCTCTAAAGTTGATAAATATCAATCTAACAAAAACTCAAAGCTTTACTATACAAGCTTTACAAGCATAAGTTGTTAATAGTTTTACATGACAGGTTCGGTAGAGCCTTAATCATATCTAAATTAAAACCGATAAAATCCAGAGTTATTATGCTAATTCAAACTGATTATGTTGGGTGGCTGAACGAAACAATCACTCTGCTAAAACAAAAAAACTTTGATAAAGTTGACTGGGAAAACTTAATCGAGGAGATAGAAAGTTTGGGCAGAAGTCAAAAACGTGAACTCCGCAACCGGTTAACGACCATCTTAGAACACTGCCTCAAACTTTGCTATACTGATTACGTTGAGGATTATCGAGGTTGGCAAGAAACTATTAGGCGCAGTCAACGGGAACTAGAAGAACATTTGAGCGATTCTCCTAGTTTAAAACCCTACTGGGAGCAAGTATTTTTAGATTGCTATGCCACGGCTTTAAAAAGCTTGCGAGATAACCCAGATTATCAATCCTTTAACTTTCCCGATGATTGTCCTTTTCCCCAAGAAATTAGTCAGATTTTACAGAAAAAAGTTTGGCGATAAAATTATCTTTAAAAGTTTGTTGGTGGGATTAGGAGACGGTCAAATCTGAGACAATGTCCGATACAGTTATACTTTATCTTTATGAGAAATGCTGTCAATGATTGGTTATTTTCTAGGAAAATTCAAACTCATAAAATCCAGAGGTTTTATGCTAATTCAAACCGATTATGTTGGGTGGCTGAACGAAACAATCACTCTGTTAAAACAAAAAAACTTTGATCAAGTTGACTGGGAAAACTTGAGCGAGGAGATAAGTAGTCATGCAAAATAAATTTCCCAGTGAAGATAGGCAAGAGGCAATAGGCAAGAGGCAAAAGCTTCATCGAAGTGTGTAATTAATTTTGCTTAGGTACTTAGAAAGTTTGCTAGTCTTAGGCTAAGTTTCTAGGTCATTGGTTTATGGGGTAGCCAAATATCCTAAAACAGGATAGAGTATTGATATTCATCCTGTTTATAAGACGATAAAAAAATCCATGGATATACCTGAGCCTTCCCATCGTCTGGCAAGTATAAAGAAGAATAAAGCAACAAGCACTGTTGGGCGTGGCAAAACTGTCCAACTTACTGAGAAACTTGCTTTTTCAGCTTGGAATAACAACAGTGTTAGTCTGAGTCTTGGTAATAGCATTGAACATTATGATTCTTGGGAACAACCTATAGTAATAATCTCAGACGGAGGCTACGGTCTTTTAGGATTTGAAGGTGATACATCAGATCATCTTGACCTACCTGAATGGTATGAACCTCATGTGGAAGCTTGGTCGAAGTTGGCCTTGCCAAATACAACTCTTTGGTTTTGGAACTCAGAAATTGGCTGGGCTGTGGTACATCCAATACTTGAGAAATTTGGTTGGCGATATGTTAATTGTAATATATGGAATAAAGGAAAAGGTCATATTGCAGGTAATGTCAACACAGAAAAAATAAGGCGTTTTCCAGTGGTGACAGAGGTTTGCGTCCAATACGTTAGAGAAGTCAAAATTGCTGACTTAACACTTAAAGAATGGCTCCGAAAGGAATGGTTAAGATCGGGCTTACCTTTGCGTCAAGCTAATTTAGCTTGTGGTGTCGCAGATGCGGCAACAAGAAAATATTTTGATCAAGGACATTTATGGTATTTTCCCCCACCGGAAATGTTTGAAAAATTAGTTTTCTATGCCAACGAACACGGAAACCCAGAGGGAAAACCCTATTTTTCTAAAAATGACCAGCGTCCTTTAACAGGTAAAGAGTGGGAGAAGATGCGCTCTAAATTTAATTGCCCTCATGGTTTTACAAATGTTTGGGATCGTTCAGCTTTGCGCGATGATGAACGAATTAAGTCTAAGGATGGTAAAGCTGTTCACTTAAATCAAAAGCCACTGGATCTGATGAAATTAATTATTGAAGCTTCAAGTGAGGAACAAGATGTAGTTTGGGAACCATTTGGGGGGCTTTTCAGTGCCTCTTTAGCTGCCAATATCCTGAATCGAAAAGCTTTCGCTTGTGAAATTGACGAAACTTATTTCTATTATGGAGTCAAAAGATTTAGTCAAGTAGTTCATCAATGTTCCCTTCTTTAATGCCAAGGTGTTCTCTGAAAGCAGATTTAATTAACTCCTCTCGACGACTAGCTAAAAGCCTGTTCCACTGTCCAACTTCCATTCCAGAGAACTGTGTTCGATAAACACGCTTTTTAAAATCCTCAATTCCTGGATGTAAAATCCTGTCCATTTTGGCAAAATTAGTGTCTAATCTGTATTTGAAGCGAGTGATCAGTTCCCGCAAGAGCATTTGATACTCTTGTATCGGCTTATAAAGCCTGCCATCATTTCCCCAAGAATTAACTATTTCTTCAGCTTGAAATAGTTCTTCATCCGTTCCTTGAAATTTGTATCCATTAGTATTTGTTTGTTGCAAATTTGCTGTCCTTTGGCTTGTATCTTCGGGTTCTAGAACAAGGTAATCAGGAGGATTATGATAATGATCATCTCTCGCTTTAGCCACTGAAAAGCCAGAGACAACGCATACATCTAGAATCTTGGGTTTGCCATAAATTACCGCTTCGGGCAGCCAAGCTATTAGAGAAACGTAGGTTTGATCAAACTGAAAATGATTTTGACTATCTTTGAAACGGGCTGTTATTTCCGTAGCTAATGGGAACCATGCTTTTATTTCTAATCCGGGGGTAGGCTGGATGCTACCCATGAAGACAGTATCAGGAAATCCTGGATCTTGCCTTTTCCATTCACCAAACGGCGCAAATATTTCCTGCTTATTCAAAAACTCAACAGTGTTAAATTCAATCAGATTTCCCAATAGTGGTGATAGCTTTGAAATTACTTTGGCTAAATTAACTGCTGCAGCAACCGATATTGGTCTAGCAATGTCTAATAGGTCAAATCTATGTCCAGACAAATCATCTAGATATTGCGATGCAAGGCTAATAACATCTTCTGTATTCATAACCCTTCCCCACAAGATGTGGACTGACAAGCTTGCTCAACTTGCCTTAAAATTTCGCAAGGATCTATACCGATTACACGACTAACCAGAAGGAACTCAACGACATCTAATCTTCTTTCACCATTTTCGTATTTGGCAACGAAAGATTGCGGCTTTTTGATGGCTTTAGCGAGGGCTGCTTGAGTTAAATTCGCATCCTTACGCGCGGCGATCAGGCATCGACGAAAGATATGGTACTCTGAGCTAAAAATAGATTTCATCGTGCTTTAATGAGCACAGGAGTTAGCATTTTCAAGATAAACCTATTTTAGAATAATCCCAAAATGGGATTTTAAGTTCCCTAGGGCCTTAGTAAACAGCTTGACACCCCTAGTGTAGCCCACGGTGTGAAGTCTTTGGTACAATAGCGGGGGTTACTTACTCGCTGCTGCTGATCTGGAACGATAGAAAGTTTGGGCAGAAGTCAACACACTGCCTCAAACTCTGCTATACTGATTACCTTCAAGATTATCGAGGTTGGCAAGAAACTATTAGGCGCAGTCAACGGGAATTAGAAGAACTTTTGACCGATTCTCCTAGTTTAAAACCCTACTGGGAGCAAGTATTTTTAGATTGCTATGCCACGGCTTTAAAAAGCTTGCGAGATAACCACGATTATCAATCTTTTAACTTTCCCGATGATTGTCCTTTTCCCCAAGAAATTAGTCAGATTTTACAGAAAAAAATTTGGCGATAAAATTATCTTGAAAAGTTTGTTAGTGGGATTAGAATATAGGAATCAGTCGTCAGGAGATTATTTTTATTTATTCTTCCCACTTCCTAATTCATAATTCATAATTACTTCTCCCAATTACCCCTTCTCCCCCCTCCCCGATTACCCCATCTCCCCAATTCATAATTCAGGTTTAATTGATTAGTTCGCTTTAGATCAAAAGCAATTGACAAAAATCGCCAAATGCCTTTGTATATAAGGGTTCCATCCCTTATAACCCCCGTCCATTGCATAAGACAAACCGAAGAACCATAATTCATAATTCATAATTCATAATTCATAATTCTCACTCCCCCAACCCCTAACCCCTCTACTGATAACCAATGCTTCCCACCGTTGAAACTTTAATTATTGCCGTCGAAAAAGCCGACTCAGCCAATGGGTTACTAACCGCCGTGGAAAATTTAGCCGCCGTCAAAAGTGAAGCGGCAATACCCACCCTCACCGATGTCCTGAAATATAATAACCCCGGTGCCTCCGTAGCAGCCGTGGATGGTTTAATCGCCATCGGCAAAGCGGCGGTTCCCTATTTACTGGCCAACCTAGACGGTTATAATTATGGGGCGAGAGCTTGGGCAACCCGCGCCCTAGCGGGAATTGGCGATGTGCGAGGATTGGACTTATTACTTGAGGCGGCGGTGAGTGATTTTTCCTTTAGCGTGCGGCGAGGGGCGGCTAGGGGCTTAGGAAATATAATTTGGTCTGATTTGGAGGAAAGTCGGGTTTCTGAGGCTCAGAAGGCGGTTTTTGCGGCACTGGAGAAACTTTCGCAAGGGGATCCAGAGTGGGTGGTTAGATATGCGGCGATCGTCGGATTGGAGGGATTAGGAACTGCAGCGGCGGCATTTCGCGGGGCGATTCGGGAACTTTTAGGACAGATTGGGGAGACAGAAGCGGAAATAGTAGTAAGATTGCGTGCCGATCAAGCTCTGGAACACTTACAATAACCCTAAGTCACAAAGTAGAAAAACTCATTTCTCTACAGGGAGAAACAATTACACTAACATTCTATGAAATATTGGCAGGAAATTTTAGCGATCGCTCAACGAATTTTAGTGGAATTAATCCGGCGCGGGCGTAGCTTAATCCTCTGGGGCATTTTCCCGATCCTTGTCCTGCTCTTAAATGGCTATATTATGGCAGAAAAAGGTAAAATTGAGCTTGCCGAGGCGATGGCTCTGGCTACTCCTCCCACCCTTGTAGGGGCGGCACTTTTCTTTAGTTGTTTGGGGGGAACCGTGGCGACGGTAGTAGCGGAAAGGGAACAACAAACGATTAAACGGTTATTTTTATCGCCTTTAAGCGGTGTTTCCTATTTTATCGGCATTTTTCTCGCCCATTGTGTGATTGCCGCCTGTCAGACAGTTTTAGTTTATTCTATTGCTAAACAGTATGGAGCCAATTTTAAAGGCTCAATTCCTCTAGAATTATTAATTATTTTCCTTAGTATCACCGCCTATGTGGGTTTAGGATTTATCCTCGGTACTCAACTGGCGAAAAGAACGGAAGATGTTAATGCTTTGGTGGGAACTTTTGGGGTTCCTTTATTAATTTTAGGCGGCGTTTTTCTCCCGACTGCTTTATTCCCCGACAATATTCTATCTCTGGCTAAATATAACCCGATCTACCACATGAATGAAGCTTTAATTGCTGTTTGGGCAAAGGGCGAAAATCTCCAAGATATTAGCTCTCATTTTCGCTTTCTCTGTCTTTTTGCCCTAGCTATGGTAGCAGGTGGTTGGCTTACCTATCGACAAATGTTAAACCTTGAACGCCGATTGTAAATCAGTTATCAGTTATCAGTTAGAAAAGGCAAGAGTATTTATTGATTTGTCTTCCCATATCTTCCACTCCCTAATCCTGCCTCCTTACTTCTGACTATCCTTGTTACTTTATTAAAAATGCTGACTATTAGTAATGTCAAAAAAAATTACGGAAGACGCTTAGTATTAGATCAATTAAACTTTCATATTGAACCAGGAGAAATTTACGGTTTACTCGGTCCCAATGGTGCGGGAAAAACCACCACTATTAACTTAATTTGTAATTTATTAAAACCCTCATCGGGAGAAATTACCTTTAATTATTTGCCAATTTCGAGAGTTACTAAAGAATTAATTGGGGTTGCCCCACAGGAAAATTTATTGTACAAATCCCTTACTTGTGAGGAAAATCTCAACTTTTTTGCTCAGATTTATGGACTCGATCGCCCCCAGCGTCGTCATCGGATTAAAGCCAGTTTATCCGCAGTAAATTTGCTTGATCGCGCCCGTAGTCCGGTGGAAACTTTAAGCGGGGGAATGCAGCGCCGGATGAATATTGCCGTGGCTATTGTTCATCAGCCAAAATTATTAATTCTTGATGAACCAACTACCGGTTTAGACATCGAATCTCGCTATGAAATTTGGGATTTAATCGGAGAATTAAGGCGCCAGGGAATGACAATTTTATTAACTACCCATCTCCTCGATGAAGCGCAGCGTCTCTGTCAACGTATCGGGATTTTAAAACAAGGTCGTATTATTGCCGAAGGTAATTTAAATCAGCTGCGTCAGCACATTCCTGCGAAAGAAATTATTATCATGGATACCCAGGATCAAGAAGCGGCCATAAATCGAGGGAAACAATTAGGATTTACTTCCAAATTTTACGGTAAAGATTTAGCTTTTTGGTTAGATGAACATCTAGAATTAAGCGAAATTATTCGGGCATTCGATGGCATTAATATTGATTCTATCGCCCGTCAGACGGTACAGTTAGAACATATTTATATGGAAATTATGAATCAATTTTAAACCAGTTTTTGAAAATTAAGGTTGATGATCGGCATTTTTCTGGTAATTTACCTCAATTAAGCTAAATCGCCTTTTTTTACCGTCATGATCATCTATAATTTTTGGATAGGTTCTATTAATTGGAGACAAAATCAATGATGAAATTAACCTCTATCACTGGGTTATTGAGTCTATCGGCGGTATTATTAATCTCACATCTACCGGCAGCGGCCCAAAATTGTCGGCCACTTTCTTTATTAGGGGGTGAAGGTAGTGAAGTTACGAAAACCGTCTCACAACCCACTGTTCCAGGGCCTTTCGGTGTCACGATAACTCGTAATAATTGGAATACCGATTGGGCAGTGCCGGGGGGGAGAAGTTTTCAGAGGTTTATCGTTACGGTTTCTGTTCCCCGGGCTGCTTCCTTTGATATCCGGCTGTTTCTCAAGTATAGTGATCAAACTAATGAGGAATTTTTTAATACTAATGGAGTACGAATCGAACCCGATAAACCCTTAACAATTACTGCCACAGTCCGGGCAAATGATCAACCTTTTCTAGTCAATCTTTTTGTCAATGGTATTCAGCATATCGGTAATACCTACACCGCTTCTGTTGTCGGTTGTGAACGATAAAATATAGAGGGTGTGCTGAAAAAGTTTGTTGGTGGGGACTGGGTGTGAGGTTTTAAGCTAAGAGGCATTTTAACCGCCTATCCTTAGATTAGCTGAATCTCCCCCATCCCTTTACTGTTGCCTCTTGTTTCATCTCAACAGGCAATTTAACTGCACGGGTAGCCCTGGATCTTACTCTCTGCCCCGATTGACCATAAGTGGGACAATTAGAGCAATGCACAGTTAAGGATTTTTGTCAAGAAAATAATATTAAACTTATTATTGATACCTGCCATCCCCAAGCTCAAATTATCTGGCAATTAGCGATTAATTACGCTACCCTAACTAATATCCCCCCATTTGCCTTGATTTAGAACTGGCTTTTATCTGTCCCCACCTTATTATCGATTTTTTTTGGGAACATTATGTCTGAAACTATCACTTCCGCCATTAGCGATCGCATCTGTAAACACATGAATAAAGATCACGGTGATGCCGTGCTTTTCTACGCTCAAGTTTACGGTAATATCACCGATGCAGAAACCGCTCAAATGCTCTCCATCGATCCCCAAGGCATGGATTTAGCCGTAGAAAAATTAGGGGAGAATCAAACAATTAGAATACCTTTTGAGCGTACCCTAGAATCAGCCAAGGATGCCCATAATATCCTCGTTGAGATGCTAAAAGTTAATCAAACCACCCCTTGACAAAGCTCGATTTTGCGACTATCACCGAAAAAGACCAACCTAGAGAATTAGCCCATGAATCAGGTTAATAGTACGGTAATAAAAATACCCAAGTCTGGCTGGCGTTTACTGCCTTTTTTAGTCTTGGGTGTGCTAGTTTTTGCCTTTAATTCTTCCCTAGAATTAAATTATCTAGTCAAGGGTTATATTACTCTCTTGGAATTACAGGCAGGCATCGTGGTTTTATACTTTCTTTTGGCTAAATTAGGGAAATCTCAAAAATCATGAAAAATAGAACTATAGCGGCTTTACTAGCCTTTTTTCTCGGTTATCTTGGCATCCATAAATTTTATCTAGGGGAGAATTTAGCAGGTATTCTCTATCTACTTTTCTTCTGGACTTTTATCCCCGGCATCATTGCTTTTTTTGAATTTATCGGTTTAATCATCATGTCAGATCAAGCTTTTGATGCTAAATACAATCCTAACTATCTCGCCAGCAATACAGAGCGAAGACTGCCGGAATCAGGTCAGCAAAAAACCGCTACTTTACTCCAGCTTAAAAAGCTTTACGATCAGGGAATTATTACTGCTGAAGAATACGAAGAAAAACGCAGAAAATATTTAGATTCTCTTTGAAAAAAATATGTCTAATCTCTCTCCTCGCCCTCCCGAATCTTCCGAGTGGATCTGGCTGTCCTTAGTCCCAGTTTTTGGTGGTCTTGCCATTGCTAATGCTGGCAAAAAAACTAATAATCAAAGTTGGTTATCCGTCGGCATTGCCTTGACAATTATCTCCCTTATTTTCCTTACACAAGAGTCTTTTATCGTAATTTGGTTTGCCCAAATCGGACTGGGTTTATACATCCGTCAACAGCTTAATTCCCATCCAATAGCTTCGGCAAATAGAACCAATTCCAGACAGTCATCCTCTCCTCTCGAAAAAATTGATATTAACAGTTGTTCCACCAACGATCTGGTTTATAAATTAGGGTTGCCGATTGTCTATGCCAACGATATCGTTTCTGTCCGTAACGAAGGACATATTTTTACCCATTTAGAAGAATTACACTTCCTAGCTGGTTTACCAGAAAATTATCTCAAAAAATTAGAACCTTTGGTTATCTTTGCCTACGATATTCGCCAAGAAGTTGACGTTTCTTGGCGTTGTTTAAACTACTACTCCGTTGCGGAATTAGTCAATCTCGGTCTTGACTTTTCCGTGGCTGATAAAATTGTCGCCGAAAGAGAAAAAAACGGTGTCTATCGTTCGGCGATCGAAGTGAGAAACCGTACAGGTATTCCCTTAAAATCCTATCAGCAATTGCTCTAATTCGCTTGATTCTAGTTATAGCTTGAATTGCTTTTCTATCAAAGACAGGATCCAACTTCTGGGTAAAAAACGGGGCAGATTGACGATAATTTTATTAGCCAATTTACCGGCTACCACGTTGGGGCGTTTATTTGCCAAGGCAGTTAAAGCCTCTTGTACCACCACTTCCGCCGAATCTAACCGGCCGTTTTTGCCCATAAAGGCACTGGGAAATCGGGCCACCTCAAAAAAATTAGATTCCGTCGGACCGGGGCAAAGAGCAAGGATTTTAACGCCTTTGTCTTTATTTTCTGCCCAGAGAGACTCGCTAAAACTGAGAACAAAAGCTTTTGTCGCCGCATAAACGGAAAGATAGGGCAGCGGTTGAAACCCGGCAATGGAAGCAACATTGATAATTGCCCCCCCAGCACCAGCAAGCATGGGACGAAGAAAATAGTGGCTTAATTCCACCAATACCAGATTATTTAACTGGATCATTTCTAACTGTCGGGCTAAATCCTGCTCGCTAAAAGCACCATAATTACCAAAACCGGCATTATTTACCAGTAAATCAACGTTGATTCCTTTTTGGTTCACCGTATCATATACCAGCTTTCCCGCCCCGGCAACGGTCAGATCTTGGACGATAACCGTCACTTTTACCCCGTATTGTTCCTCCAATTCCGCTGCTAATTGTTCTAGTTTATCCCTAGATCTAGCGACTAAAATTAGCTCCATTTGCCGTTGAGCAAGTTGACGAGCAAAGACGACACCGATACCAGTGGAAGCGCCAGTAATGAGGGCTGTTTTCATAGAAGATTAACTAAAAATAGCTCTTTTGCTGGAATCTTACCACAATTACCCTTTCATTTACAGTTCTTAACTTGGCGGTCAAGGCATTTTTTCAACTTAGAATATATGTTAGGCTAGAAATAGAACAAAGGTCGAGAGAGGTGCAGAAATGACAGTTATAAGCTTTACTGATCAAGATATTGCCAAATATACCGCCGCTGATATTGCTTCTTTAGCCGAACGACTAGAAAAAGATGAGTATAGTAACCCTTTCGAGGCTTTGCGGGATTGGCATCTGTTGCGAGCGATCGCTTTTCAAAGGCAGGAATTAGCCGAACCTTATCTTTATCTGTTGGATCTAGAAGCCTACGATGAGGCTTAAAGTGGCTTAGTTAAACAAAACTTAACAAAAATTACTGGGGGTGTGAGACTAGCACACCCATTATTTTTGATTATCGTATTCTCTGGCTGAAAACAGCCCCTAGCTTTTTGCTCCTTATTTCCCTACTATCAATAACAAAGTATTTTTAGGCGATCGACTAAATTATGGGCAAACAATACAACGTTTATGGGATCGGTAACGCGCTCGTCGATATGGAATTTCAAGTCTCCCCTGAATTACTGCAAGAATTAGGCATCGATAAAGGAGTGATGACGCTGGTGGACGAAAATCGTCAAACCCAGTTGATGGAAAAATTGGCTTTTGATTGTAAACGCAGCGGTGGCGGATCGGCGGCGAATACCCTAGTAGCGATCGCTCAGTTGGGGGGTAAAGGTTTCTATTCCTGTAAAGTGGGTAATGACGAATTAGGTAAGTTTTATCTGCAAGATCTGCGGGCCTGTGGTTTGCATACCAATGAACACGGCGGCGAAAAAGAGGTGGGAATCACGGGAAAATGTCTAGTTTTTGTGACTCCCGATGCCGATCGCACCATGAATACTTTTCTCGGCATCACCGGGGAAATTTCCGAACGGGAATTAGTCCCTTCAGCGATCGCTAATGCCGATTATCTCTATCTCGAAGGTTATCTCGTCACCTCTCCCACTGCTAAAGCTGCCGCTATTAAAGGGCGAGAAATTGCTCAGGCTGCTGGAGTCAAAACCGCTTTATCTCTGTCGGATCCCAATATGGCGATCTTCTTCCGGGAGGGATTACTGGAAATGATCGGAACCGGGTTAGATTTCGTTTTCGCTAATGAGTCGGAAGCTTTGACTATTTCCAGCAGCGACGAAATCGATTCAGCGATCGCCTATTTTAAAACCATTGCCAAAGGATTCGCTATCACCCGGGGTGCCAGTGGTTCTTTGATCTATGATGGCGAAAATCTCTTGGAAATTGACCCCCATCCCGTACAGGCGATCGATACTGTCGGTGCGGGGGATATGTATGCAGGTGCGTTTCTCTACGGTATTACCCACGGTATGGGTTACAAAGGAGCGGGAAATCTCGCTTCTCTAGCGGCTGCCCGGGTGGTTTCTACTTTTGGAGCGCGTTTACAAACCGAGGAAATTCAATCCCTGCGCGATTCGATCGTTTTGGGATAGGTTTTGTCGGTGATCGGGAGTCAGTAGTCAGGTTTTTTCTCCCTGCTCCCTGCTCATAGTCTTAACGAGTAATTTAGATAGGGTTTGCTGAATAAATTTGAAATGTAGGCAAAGTAAGGGTTTTGGGGCTTTTCTCGCTCCCACAGGTGCAAGATTTTGAGAGAATCGTCGTTCAAAACCTTGCGTCTTCATCGGCCCGCGTCCTGTAGGGGCGAAGCATTCGGGCAATAACCTATCGGTGAAAACGTAGATTTTCTATCCGAATGCTTCGCCCGTACTTATTCAGCAAACCCTAGATAGTCAGACTAAATCCTGTTTAAAAGCTATAGGAGAGTGGGGAGAAGGGAGTAAAGTTAGACCGTCTTCACCGATAACTTTGGCTGAGTCATAGCGCTTCAATTGTAACGCGCCCACCTTCCACTGCCTCAATCTGAAGTTTAAAGCCATACAAAAGACCCATCCCCACACATCATACTGGCTTTCTCTGGCTGCGACTGCCAAAACGGAAGACGGCTCTATGTCCAATCCGAATCACCCAAGGTTGAGCATCAGGGACACGCTCATAGAGATGATCGGTAGCAGTAATCGTATCGTCGGC
>SFBI01000131.1 GCA_007095845.1 Microcystis aeruginosa Ma_MB_S_20031200_S102 | reverse complement strand
GGTTTGCCTGACGAATTTCACCTATTACAACCTCAGTTATTACTGCTGACTTTCCAGCCCCCCAACTGGGAACCAGACCTAGTTTTTAGCGGCGCTGACCTTAACCTTTACTACAATGTCAGACACCCGCAATGGTACAAGCGTCCCGATTGGTTTGGGGTGGTTGGTGTTCCTCGTCTCTACGATGGCCATGACCTGCGCTTAAGCTATGTGATTTGGCAGGAAGGGGTTTCCCCGACGATTGTGGTGGAATTATTGTCTCCAGGTACGGAAAATCAAGATTTAGGACAAGAACTACGCCAACCCGGGGAACCGCCAACTAAGTGGACAGTTTATGAACAGATTCTGCGGATTCCCTACTATGTGGTTTTCAGTCGCTATACTAACCAACTTCAAGCGTTTGAACTGGTAGGTGGTTATTACCAACCCGTAGCTTTAGTGCAGGGACGCTTACCGATTCCTCCACTGGAATTGAGCTTGGGTTTGTGGCAAGGTTCCTATCGGGGGATTGAGCGGCTATGGTTACGCTGGTTGACGCTGGAGGGAGAGTTGATTCCCCTTGCCGATGAGGAATTAATTGCGGCGAAACAAGAGGCTTCTGCGGCTAAACAAGAGGCTTCTGCGGCTAAACAACGAGCAGAACAACTAGCGGCACGATTGCGGGAATTAGGGATAGATCCTGAAACCTGAAGGCTCGAAAACCTCCCAAAAAAGAGAGAGGAAACCCGCGCCTCCTCTCTCCGGGACATGATTTTCTCGCTTTGCGGACAGCACCCCCTAGCATTAAACCGCCCAGTGGGATATAACTAAGAACACTCGTAGGTTCAGGGACACCCACAGCAGAAGAAGCGACGGTCAACAAATGCCGAGAGATTTTTTGAGATTATTCATATCATTGAATAATTTGCTCTACGAATAAAGTTATGTGTGGATTTTAGAAGCAATTTGATTGAATTCAAGATAAAACTAGGGGATTTTACTCTATCATTAACTTACTTTAATTTTCGATGTACCTACACCCTACTAGACTAGTGGTCTGTCAAAGTTGAAAATTGACGGATACAATTTAGTTAATTTGATCCGAGCATCGACCGTAATAAAATCTATGGAAATTATCGCTGTTTTACTGGGAGTTTTCGGTTTAGGGACAGGTGCGGGTTTATTAGTCATCCGTAACTACTACCACATCTGTCAACCGAGTGAAGTTTTAATTTTTGCCGGTAGTCGTCGTCCCACGGCCACGGGTAAAACCATCGGTTATCGTTTGGTAAAAGGGGGCAGCAGTATTCGTTTACCGATGCTAGAACAAGTGTATCGAATGGACTTGACCAACATGATCATTGATCTCAGGGTGGTTAATGCCTATTCTAAGGGCGGTGTGCCGTTGATCGTCACTGGGGTGGCGAATATTAAAATTGCTGGGGAAGAACCGATTATTCATAATGCGATCGAGCGTTTATTGGGCAAGAAACGCAAGGAAATTGAACAATTGGCTAAAGAAACCCTCGAGGGCAATTTGCGCGGTGTCCTAGCGAATTTAACCCCAGAACAAGCTAACTCCGATCAGATTGCTTTCGCTAAAAGTCTCCTAGAAGAAGCGGAACAGGATCTGGAAAAATTGGGTTTAGTTTTGGATAGTTTGCAGATCCAGAATATTTCCGATGAGGTGCGTTATCTGGATTCGATCGGACGGAAGCAAAAAGCCGAATTACAGAGAGATGCCCGGATAGCCGAAGCAAAAGCCCGAAAAACATCGATTATCAAGGATTCCGAGAATCTACGTCTAACCGCTTTGCGTCGTATCCAAAAAGATTTAGAAATAGCCAAAGCTGACGCAGAAAAACGGGTGCGTGACACTCAAACTAAACGCGGCGCCATGATTGCTGAGGTAGAATCGGTGGTTATGTCCGATTTAGCTAAGGTACAGGCAGAAGTGGCCGTACAAACTGCCCGAATTAAGCAGGTGAAACAGCAATTACAAGCAGATGTGATCGCCCCGGCAGCAGCGGAATGTCAACAAGCGATCGCAAAAGCCCGGGGGGAAGCGGCCAAAATTATCGAACAGGGGAAAGCGCAAGCGGAAGGAACCAAAAAATTAGCAGCCTCTTGGCAAGGAGCAGGAAATAACGCTAAAAACATCTTTTTATATCAAAAATTGGAGTTATTACTGAAATTAATGGCCGCCAGTGTGCCAGAAGTGCAGGTGCAAACGGTGACGGTAGTGGACGGGGGTGATAGTAATCTTGTCCCGAAAATGACTGCCTTTGCTGAACAATTGCGTCAAGCTACCGGAGTGGATCTGGTACAAATGGCCAATCGCATAGCACAAACCGAGCCATCTGTCAAGGGTAAGGAGACAAATTTTGATTTTAAACAATTGCCCTCTTGAAGCAGTGATCAGGAGACAGGAGTAAGGATTCAGTAGATTATTTTATTTATTCTCCCCATCATCCCATCACCCCAACTTCAAAAAAACTAGCCCTGCACCACCTGTTTAAGGGTGGTAAAGGTTTCTAGGTTGATTAACCCCCGGCGCTGGCCTTTTTGGTTGGAAATGCCCAAAAATACCGATTCTCCCTGTTTGGGATTGCGATCAAATCGAGGTGAAGAATTGATATAAACTAAAGCACTATCGGACTCCATGGCGAATTGACGACTTTCTCGATAGGATTCGGTGACAATACAATCCGCGTGACCGCTACTATACTTATTAATCCAAGCGATCGCATCAGTGAGGGTATCCACTAACCTAAAGGCCACCGTTTTTTCTAAATAGGGTCTTTGCCAATCATTATCGGTAGCAATGGTTAAATGATCGGGAAAATCCGCCGCTAATCGGGTATCTCCCCGCAATTTAAAGCCCTTTTCCTGCAAACTTTTAAACAAACGACTTAAAGTCGAAGAATTCTGATGGGGACTAATTAAAACTTTTTCGATCGCGTTAACTGGATCCGGTATGCTGCCATGACTATCGATAATTACCTGACGAGCTAACTCCAAATCGCCACTAGGAGACCAATACAAATAACAGTTTCCCATGGCCGCACGCAAAACGGGAACCGTGGCCAATTGACTCACCCGACCGATTAAACTAGGCCGACCGTAGGGAATAATCAAATTAACATAATTTTCCTGGGTCAGCAACTCCTCTAGGGAGGGACTAGAATCACAGGGTAAACCACTGACACAATCCACCGGTAAACCTACATCTTCTAATGCTTCTTGGATAATTTCCGTAATCACCCCATCGGAATGACTAGAGGCATTGGAACCGCGAATAATCAAACTATTGCCACTTTTTAGGGAAAATCCCGCCGCTACCATTGCTAATTCGGGAAAACCTTCATAGACGAAGGCAATCACTCCTAAAGGCATCCTTTGACAATAAGTTTGGGAAGGATTGAGTTGATAGGCCGCGTTAATTACCTGTTGCAGCGGATCCGATGCTTCCGCTAGTTGTTGTAATACCTCCACCGTCGTCTCTAAACGTTCGGGAGTTAACCGTAACCAGCGAATCATTTGTTCTGAGACAGCCATCTCTCGACTGACTTCTAAATCGAGGGTATTGGCTTCTAAAATACGATCAAAGCCAGTTTTAATGGCATTAGCGATCGCAATTACTCCACGATTTCTTTCGTTGCCATTAAATTGACCTAGAGCCAGAAAAGCATTATATGCTTGCTTAAAGATCGTTAGGGGGTTTTTCGGGGAACTTTCGATCATAGATTCTTGTCTAGCGTCGATAGGCTAACCAAAAGATTAACGCGGGCAAAACAACTAATAGCATAACTAGAATTGCCCCAAAAATCACACTTACCCCCGCTTGCCCTGAGCCAAGTCGAAGGGGCGGTGATTTTAAAATTAAGGGTAGCCAAACGATCGATAATAACAGAATTATCCCCACCATCAGGGGTAACACCTCTTGTCCAAGGCGCTGATTGGTACTCACCCAACGAAATCCCGTCCAGCGCCAACTACGTTTGTAGGGATAGTGGGGGGCTAACTGTTCGATAATTTGACCGTTTTCCTGTAGCACAAATATCTGTTGGCAGCGATCGCAACCAAAGGCATCGGTCAATAAAATCGGGCATAATGTCCCTTTCCGACGACAGGGACACGGGTAGTCTTGGTATTGGTCGATTTTGGTATATTTATGCGGTCGCACAAGCTAAATTTTGTTTATAAACAGTTGTTTTTAGTCGTGCGTGGTCAATAGCTAAGGGATTCAACGGTTGCAGAAAATCCTCAACCCTATTGCCCACGGATAACTCTCATCTTAAAGGATATCCCTGTGTTATTCATCCCAATCTTAAGGTCTATTTTATGATTTTTCTAAGCGGGCAACGCGATTCGAACGCGCGACATTCACCTTGGCAAGGTGACGCTCTACCACTGAGCTATGCCCGCAAGCCGTTTTTTTACAGTTCCCCAATCATGCCAAATCTCAGAACATTTGTCAAGTGGTTTGGAGCATTTTTTTACAATAATTCATGTTCTGGCCAATCCCCCAAACCGGTAATAGCTTCGAGAACCACTTCTATCTTAGCCTCTAGTCGGTTGAACTGATGTTCCAAGCGATCAAAACGCTTGTCAATGGCGGCGTTTCAGCGATAGGGCGTTCCATAGCGTCAAAAGCCGCCGTAATTCGCCCCTCTGGTTCTAAATCTAATCCAGAGTCTTGATTCTCTCGAGAGCGGGGAGTGGGGACAACTAAAATTCCAAATGCCGGGGGAATTTTCTTAGCCTTCTATCAGTGCCTGTTGGGGATTATTTTGCAATAATTCTAGGGGTTTATCTTCATTCCGGGGGCGCAATTGACGCATGAGACTAGCCATTTCTAGGGCAGATAGACCATAATTCCAGCCCAAATTACTTTTAATACCGGCCCGTTCGAGGGCCTGTTGTAGAGTATCAGTGGTGAGAATACCGAAGACAACGGGAACACCTGTCTGAAAAGCGGCCGCGGCGATACCCTTAGCGGCCTCGGCGGCAACGTAATCAAAATGGGGCGTTTGTCCGCGAATAATTGCCCCTAGACAAATAACGGCATCGTAACGGTGGGAAAGGGCGACTTGACGGGCTACCATTGGCACTTCAAAGCTACCGGGTACCCAGATATAATCCACTTGCGTGCCATCGGGATTGACATCAACCCCGTGACGCTTGAGACAATCTTGACAGCCTGATAACAGTTTATCAGTGACCAGATCATTAAAACGACCAATCACGATTGCAAAGCGCAAGGACGATATATCTTCGGTAAAATTTCCCTCAAAAACAGTCATAGGTAGAAGGGGATAGGGATTGAGGAGTGGGGAGTGGGGAGTGGGGAGTGGGGAGTGGGGAGTGGGGAGAATAAATAAAAGTAATCTCCTGACTCCTGACTCCTGACTCCTGAATAAAAGCGATCGAGTTTTTAAATAACTAAAAAGTTTAAAATAGCGACGGCAACGACTAAAATCGCCCAAATTGCCGAACCCACATAGAGAAGGGGTTTCGATTGGTCCCAGTTTTGGGGGGAAGCATAGGCAACGGGGACACCAATCACCATCAGCAAGGAAAATAAAACTAGGGCAATGAGAAAAAATTGAAAGACAATAGACATGATTGGGTTCTCCTAAAACACTTGATATTAGATAATTCTCCCTGATATAGTACCGTTCTCCAGAGTTATAGACAACTGAAGTTTTGGAAGGACTTGTTAAATGAGTGGTTTACTTCCGCTCAAAGAATAAGGAGATCCAAGGTCTAAACGGCAAGACCTTTAGTTCATAGCCGCAAGGCATTTGAACTTACTTTTGCACATATCCTAATTGACTACCTCGCTTGAAAGATCAACATCTTCGCTACTACCATATTTTTGAACCATTTAGGTTATGGATTTACGGGTTGCTTGCGCCCATCTTCAAGGTCATCGGCTCTCGGATGTATCCTGATTTTACCTCTTTTGGAGCAACTTACTCTCGCAGTTTTCAACCCTACCAAATTTTGTTACTTAATGGAAATAAGAGATAGGGATTAGGGGATAGGGGATAGGTGGTGGGGAAATGGGGAAGTGGGGAAATGGGGAAATTCAACTAATGCCCCAAAACCCTAAAACCCCAAAACCCCCAACCCTCAACCCCTAACCCCCAACCCCTAAAACCCCAAAAAAAACTATGGATTTAATTTTATGTCATCAAACGGCGGATTTTGACGCTTTGGGGGCAGCGGTGGGTTTATCGTTGCTGAAAGCGGGTAGTCGTATTGTGTTAACGGGGGGAGCGCACCCAACAGTAAGGGAATTTTTGGCCCTGCATCGGGATGAGTTCGCTTTAATTGAAATGCGTAGTGTCAATCCGGACCTGATTCGCTCTTTAATTATCGTTGATAATCAGTGGCGAGAGCGTCTGGGAAAAGCCTCCCAGTGGCTCGATTTAGGGCATTTACAGGCGATCGAATTGTATGATCATCATTTGGATAGTGAAAGCGATATTCATGCCTCTAGCGTCCATTTAGAAGCGGTGGGAGCCACCACGACTTTGATTGTCGAAGCTTTACAAAAAGCCCAGATTAAACCAAACTCGATGGCAGCGACGGTAATGGCGCTCGGTATTCACGTTGACACCGGTTCCCTGACTTTTGCCGGTAGTACCCCCAGGGATGCCTATGCTTTGGCTTGGTTAATGACCTGTGCTGCTAACATTAAAACGATCGCCCAATACTGTCAACCGAGTTTTTCTCCGCGCTTACAGGAGTTATTTAGCCTTGCATGGGAAAATCTAGAGATTAAAACGATCCATGGCCGTAAAATCGCCCACGTTCTTCTCCATACTGCCGATTTTATCCCGGGTTTGTCTAGTGTGGCCGAGCGCCTACTGGAATTATCCGATAGTGATGCGCTACTTTTTGGCCATAGTTATAGTAAAGACGAGGAAGATAATTCCCGACAGCGTTTAACTGTGATTGGTCGCTCTAGGATCGATGGGGTGAATCTATATCAGCTTTTTTCCCCCTATAACGGTGGTGGTCATGCTCAGGCCGCTTCGGTGAGTTTTCGTGATGTTCAGCCAGTTCAACAGTTAAATCAACTACTGGGGGACTTAATTGCTCAAATTCCCCCTTCTCCCACTGCTAGGGATTTAATGTCTTCTCCGGTGCGGACAATTCGTCCCGATACTTCCATATCTCAAGCCGAGCGCATCCTTTTCCGTTACGGCCATTCGGGGTTATCGGTGGTAGATGAGCAGGATCGCTTAGTTGGGGTGATTTCTCGTCGTGACCTCGATTTAGCTCTCCATCACGGCTTTTCTCGCTCTCCTGTGAAGGGATACATGACTTGTAATCCGAAAACTATTACCCCGGACACTTCTCTTCAGGAAATCGAGTCGCTGATGGTAACGTATGATTTAGGGCGTTTACCTGTACTAGAAAATGGGCAGTTAGTCGGTATCGTCACTCGTACAGATGTATTAAGACAGATTCATCAAAATGAGCGGGTGCGTTTTGAAGGGGTTGCTTTGGTTTCCTGTCTTTTACCGGCGATTAAAGAGCGTTTAGAGCCGATTTTATGGTCATTCCTGCAAGCTGCTGCCGCTGCCGCTCAAAAACGCGGTTGGCATCTCTATCTGGTTGGGGGTGCGGTGCGGGATTTATTGTTAGCCACAGAAAGGGATAGTTTATTGTTACAGGATATCGATTTAGTGGTGGATGGCTGCCATCGCGCCGCCGGTGTGGGTGCGGGGGTGGAATTGGCTAATTGTTTACAGGAAATTTATCCGGGGGCCCGGTTATCGATTCACGGGGAATTTCAGACGGCGGCTTTGTTATGGCACAAAGATGAGCGTTTTGGCTCGTTATGGGTGGATATCGCCACGGCACGCACGGAATTCTATCCCTATCCCGCCAGTAATCCCCAAGTGGAGGCTAGTTCGATTCGACAGGATTTGTATAGAAGGGATTTTACGATTAATGCTCTGGCAATTCGCCTAACTTCGCCGAAAGAGGGGGAATTACTCGACTTTTTTGGCGGTATGTTGGATTTACGCGCCCAACACATTCGGGTTTTACACGCTAATAGTTTTATCGAGGATCCGACGCGCATCTATCGAGCGGTGCGTTTTGCCACTCGCTTAAGATTTGTTATTGAACCCTTGACAGAAAACTATATTAGGTATGCGATCGAAAGTGGAGTTTATGATCGCTCACGGCAACAAAATCAGAATGCACCCGCTTTACAGTCCCGTTTAAAAGCGGAGTTGAATTATATTTTAGAGGCGGATTACTGGGAAAGTGCCTTAGAAAAGTTGGCTGATTTGGGGGCTTTGCACTGTTTACACGGAGATTTAAGTTTAAATCGGGCTTTATGGCGACAATTGCGCTGTCTCAGTCGTTGGTTAGATTGTTTAAGTCTGGAATTGTTGGTGAATGCTTGGTTAATGCGGTTGGAATTATTAATCGCTTCTCTGGCTGTGGGGGCAAGAATAGCGATCGCTAATAATTTACAATTGCCTAAAGATACTGTGGGGCGTTTACAAAAACTAGAAGTTATGGAAAGGGAGATTAGCAATAATTTTGCTTATGATCGACCCGTTAGTCAAATTGTCAGCTTTTTCAATGGTTATCAGGTTCCTAGTTTGTTATTGGTGGCGGTGAGGAGTCAGACTAGGATTCGGCGTTTAATCTGGCAATATTTAACTAAATGGTCGCAGATTGAGGCTCCTATCGACGGCAATGACCTAAAAGCTTTGGGTTATCAACCCGGTCCCCAGTTTAAATCGTTACTTGCGGCGGTGTTGGGGGCGACTTTAGATGGAATAGTCAGCAATAAAAGCGAGGCTATGGCTTTTATTGCTAGATTAACTAAGTCAGCAGATTAGGTATCGGCTGCCCCTTCATTTTCCGAAGATTGTCTTTGATCGCTGGAATAACCGCCTCTACCTCCTCTGGTGGTGGTACGATTAGAGGCAGCCCGGAATTGACGAGCGTAAGCGCGGTTGCGTTCCGCTTTTTCTTTTTTCAAATTACGACGTTTGGCCACAAGAATCTCCTTGGGATATTAGATAGACAAGTGGGGAAACGAGCGAGCGTTTCCCCTATTGACAATGAAAAGAAGTTAGGTAATCATAGCCTAGAATGGTTACGATTGGGGATTAGTAGCGACGCTCCCGATTGCGATTGCCACCAGCGAAGGAAGATTTGGGTTCTTTTTCACGAGCTTGATTGACTTTTAATTCTCGTCCCATCCATTGAGCGCCGTCAAGAGCGGCAATAGCCTTCGCTTCTTGCTCTGGGGTTTCCATTTCCACGAAAGCGAACCCGCGTTTTCTTCCCGTTTCCCGCTCCATGGGGAGGTGAACGCGCTTAATTTTACCGTATTCGTTAAAAACCTCAACTACGTCGTCTTGGTCAACCTCGAAGGGGAGATTACCAACATAAATTGACATAAAACCTATCCTTGCACAGATAAAAACAACAGATTTGTAGAGAACGAAGATTTCGGTAACTAGCTGAACCAATACTAAACAGAAACGCTTTGACCATTAATACTGACAACGAGCCGCAGTGCCGACTTTTATTCTCAACTCCCATCCTAGCACATAGCTATTAGCTTTGATTGATTCTGCCTCTCCCGCCACCCGAGCAGATAAACTAGACTAGAATGCTGCCCTAGAAAATGCCCTAATTATGAGTTTATCCCCCCATCCGATCGAAACTGCCCTAAAAACCCTGGCCAGGAAAGCGGAAAATTCCATCGAAGAAACAACAACCCTAGAAGACTTAGAACAGCTAAGGGTGAATTATCTGGGTAAGAAAGGAGAATTATCGCAGATTTTACGCGAAATGGGCAAATTAACCCCCGAAGAGAGACCGCGCCTCGGTGCGATCGCTAATGAGGTCAAAGAATTAGTACAATCGCTGCTGGAATCCCGGCGAGAAAGTCTAAATAATGCCCAAATTCAAGCGAAATTAGCGGCGGAAACCCTCGATGTCACCCTACCTGCTCTTAGCCGTCCTTTAGGGCGAATTCACCCCTTAAATAGCACAGTTGATCGCATGATCGATATTTTCGTCGGTCTGGGTTACAGCATCGCCACTGGGCCACAGGTAGAAAGCGATTATTATAATTTTGAGGCTTTAAATATCCCTGCTGACCATCCGGCCCGGGATATGCAGGATACTTTTTTCTTGAGGGATGGTCGTTTATTGCGGACCCATACCTCCCCGGTGCAGATTCGCTACATGGAAAGTCACGAACCCCCGATTCGGATTGTGGCCCCGGGCCGGGTTTATCGTCGCGATACCGTGGATGCAACCCATTCCGCGGTTTTCCATCAAGTGGAATTATTAGCGGTAGATAAGGGATTAACTTTTACGGATTTGAAAGGAACAATTAAAGAATTTCTTAAGCAAATGTTTGGGTCCGATTTACCGGTTAAATTCCGCGCTTCCTACTTCCCTTTTACCGAACCCTCGGCCGAGGTAGATGTACAGTGGAAAGGCAAATGGTTGGAGGTGATGGGCTGTGGTATGGTGGATCCCAATGTCTTAAAAGCAGTCGGTTATGACCCCCAAATCTATACGGGTTTTGCTGCTGGTTTTGGCGTGGAAAGATTTGCTATGGTATTACATGAGATAGACGATATTCGCCGTTGTTATAATAGCGATATCCGCTTTCTCCGCCAATTTTAGGGGGATAAACCCGATGGTCATGAGTGAAAATTTAACCAAAAAAAGACTCCTATCCGTGGCTTGTCATGCTTCGATCTTTTTGACTGCTACGCTGGTATCGGTGGGGATTCCCTTAGCTATTTATTTCATTTCTGATGATGAAACGGTGAAGGAAAACGCCAAAGAAGCTTTAAACTTTCACCTGAATATGTGGTTATACTACCTAATTGCTGGGATTCTAGTTTGGGTTTTAATCGGTTATTTGCTCTTAGCGATTCTTGCTGTGGTGAATATTGTTCTCCCCATTCTTGCTATTCTGCAAGTCTGGAACGATGCTTATAAGGTTTTCCGTTATCCTTTTATTTTCCGGGTTCTGTAATTAATTATCGGGGTTGAACAGATTTCAACCCTGGGTGCATCTCATTTTTGTAAATCTGTTGAGTTGGGATTTTTATTTAAATGTAAACTGTCTTCTAAAATTGGTAATTACTTCCGATTTTATCACTCAATCCAAGTCTTTGGGGGGTTCTACCCCCCAAACCCCGGAGCGCATTAGTTTTTCGGTGGGATGCTTACACGCAGCTGCTGATATATCTGTGATAATTTAAGAATCACTGATAATTGCTGATTGTCCGTATTTCTGCAAATATGAGATGCAGCCTCAACCCTTTTTTAGTCCTGTTGCTGCTAGAAAAATAACCTCTGGAGTTTATGACTAAAATTGTCATCATCGGTGCGGGGATAGTAGGAGCCACCATTGCCTACGAATTAAGCGCCATCGAAGGATTAGAAATTACCCTCATCGATGAAAAAAAACCGGGACAAGGAGCAACCGGGGCAGCTTTAGGGATTTTAATGGGGATTATCAGCCATAAAACTAAAGGTAGAGCTTGGAAACTGCGGCAAGAAAGTTTAAAACGTTACGAAACCCTCCTTCCTGAGCTAGAATCCCTCACTGGACTGACTATTCCCTGTAACAGTGATGGTATTGTCCTACTGCGATCGAGTGCCGAAGACGAAGAAAATTGGCGCAAGTTAGCCCAAATACGCCAAGAACAGGGATATTGTCTAGAAATATGGGATAAAGAGACTTTAAACCAAAAATGTCCCCAAGTGGCCGAGCATCTCCAGGGTGCTATCTATTCTCCCAGTGATCGTCAAATTAACCCGGCCTTGCTCACGGAGGCTCTCGTCGCTGCTGCGGCAAGAAGGGGGGTTAAATGTCAATTTGGGGTAAAAGTTGAAAATTTCGGGAAGACAGAGCTTCATGGCTCTAGTTTGAGGCAATGCACCCAGGTTTATAGTTCTAGTGGTATAGAGGAAAGCGACTTTTTGATTCTTTCTGCGGGAATCGGTTCCACTGCTTTAACTGAAACTCTTAGCCATCCAGTGGAGATTCGACCGGTTTTAGGGCAAGCTTTACAGATAAAATTGACGCAACCTTTAGAAAGTTCCGATTTTAAGCCGATTTTAACGGGAAATGACCTGCATATTCTCCCTTTGGCTGGAGCGGAATACTGGATTGGAGCAACGGTGGAATTTATGGACGAAAAGGGCGAAATTATCCCTGATACTGCCCTATTAGAACAAGTGTATCAAAAAGCGATCGCTTTTTGTCCCTCTTTGGCCGGGGGTGCGATCGTGCGTACTTGGTCCGGTAAGCGACCGCGACCGGAGAAAAAATCCGCTCCCATCATCGAATATTTGCCCGGATACGATAACGTTATTCTGGCCACGGGACACTACCGCAACGGGGTTTTATTGGCTCCTGCTACCGCTCAAATGGTCAGGGAAATGTTAAGCGGTAAGTTAGGGTTGGCTGAAAAAGTTTGTTGATGGGGTTAGGCTTCGGCCGTGAGCTCAGCGTTCGACAAAAGCTCACGCCGAAGTCCGAACGGAGTCGGTATTCGGCTTTTTTCTCCCCTTTCTCCTCTCTACAATAATTACTCGCAGCCAGAAATACGTTGGGTTCCTATCATACTTTGTGCTTTTTGTCAAAAAAACTTTTTTTTTGCAATAAAACTACATAAAAAAAAGATCATCGTTGTGGGTGAAATTGACTGATTTACCCGTCTTAATTAGGATCACCTTCTAGGTGTGGCAAGGTTTTCAACCATTGCTACCCCAAAAAGCACAGAATAGCCGATTGTGAAATTCTATCAAATCGCTGTTACCTTGATAACATCGTTGTTAAATAAAAATCTTTCTCAATTAATTCTTAAGAATTTATAAATATTGCGGAATGTTAATTTAATCTGTCTAGCAATGCTCTAAAGTTGATAAATATCAATCTAACAAAAACTTAAAGCTTTACTATACAAGCTTTACAAGCATAAGTTGTTAATAGTTTTACATGACAGGTTCGGTAGAGTCATTTAAAATATTCTCAAGTTTTTGCAGTCAATAAATAATTTTTGCTTATCTTTGTCGGAAAATAGAACTCCCGCAACAATCCAACATCTACCATTGGGTTAGGAGTCAGTTATCAGTTATCAGTTCACTGAGAAAACTCCCCACACCCTACACCCCACACCCCACTTCCCCAATTCCCCACACCCTGCTATGGGCAGCCGATGACCCTATCTGACCAAGAAAGACAACAACTCTGTGACACTGCTCGGGAAGTGGCGAAACTTTCCTATTCTCCCTATTCCCGTTTTCGCGTGGGGGCAGCGGTCTTGACAAATAAAAAGATTTATGCTGGTACTAATGTAGAGAACGCGAGTTATGGCTTGAGTTTGTGCGCGGAAAGGGCAACTTTAGCGCAAATAATCGCGGCGGGCGATCGAGAAGTACGGGCGATCGCTATAGCCTGTATCGATGGGAAGGATGATATTAGTCAGTTAACTCCCTGCGGAGCCTGTCGTCAATGGATAGCCGAATTAGCACCGCAAGCGGAGATTATTATCTGTGGAACTCAGCAAAATTATCGTTTTAATCTCTCGGATTTACTCCCTTTTTCCTTTCGTTTTTAACTGTGGGTAAAGTATAGGGTTTAAGGTACTACAACGCTATCGCCTTGAGGCACTTTTGACTATTTAGCAATCGTTTTAATCTTCGGCTACCTCTGAATTTTTAGCCGCTGCCGTTGGAGCAAGAGCCTGATTATCTCGCATCACTCTAATTAAGAATCGTAGTGCCTCATTAACTGCATCAGCACTAGGAAACATTTCTGCGACATCAGGTTCTAACCGTACAGTAACTCCACCAAAACTTTTTCTTCCAGGTCCTAACTTTCTGACTCGAAGGCTCTTGAAGTCATACTCTGCGCGTAAATCATCTTCCATTCCTGACTTATCCCTGTTCATAGGTTTCTCGCTCGGTTTTTGTCACTTCTCTTGCGCTAATGAGGCGTATTAAGTTATCCCTTTCGGTATAGGATATAATCAACAATCGTCCTCGGTTTGACTGTCCAACGAGAAGATAACGATCCTCATCTTCAGAATGCTCTGGATCGTAGAAGTCAACATAGAGAGGATCATCAAAAACAGTTTTTGCCTCCTCAAATGAGACTTCGTGCTTTGATAGATTGCGTTCTGTCTTATTTTTATCCCAGTCAAACTGGATAAAGCTATTATACGGCTACTCACTGAAACTGATGGCACATTTTTGATATGTTTTGTCTATTACTTGAACGGGATATATTCAACTGTATTGAGCCATTCGTCAGGTTCAGAAGCCTTAGCAATCAATTCTAAATCCTTGACAAATTGACCAATAGTGCCTCCAAGTTGATGACCAAAAATTAAACCTGAAAACGGTTTGCCTTTTAGTTGCCAAGTTTCGGCTAAAACTCTAAAGCGAATGTCTTGGGTAAAGAGAATGCGCTTAAGCTCAGTTACTCTTAGCAAAAGTTGATCATCAGGTAGTTGTTCGGTTCCGTCTTCAAATGCTGTTAATACATCTATGCCTCGGCGACGCAACTGTTCGGTAATTGCTTGGGGAACATGAACATCCATGTACAAGGCAATAGTCATTTACAGTAGCCCTTTTGCTTTCATACGAATATAAAAAGGCGACTTGGCAGCTTGATGAGTCATATTTTCTTGTACTTGTTGCCATTCCAGGGTGATTTCTTGGTCAATTTCTTCTTGATGGTCAAAATAGTAACCCATGGCTGCATGAGCTTCGGCTAGGGTTAAATAAAGGTGTTGACGACAGATTTCTTCTACGGACCAACCATAGGCGATGTAGTCCATGACAATTTGAGCAACCCGGATACGCGGTAATCTTTGTAAATGTGCGGGTTGGTCGTCACTTTTTTCTATGTGTGGATAGGTTAGAGCTAACATAGGGCCTCTAGTTAATTGATTTGACCTATTCTAACAGTTTTAGGCGTTGCTGAATCAAGATATGAATGCTAATTGTGTATCCTATCCACAACCAACGCTGAGGACTAGGTTTGAAAAATTGTCTAGGGGACAATTCATACTTAAAATCAGCAAAGCCGTTTCCCGTTCAAGAGACGCATTACACTTGGTTAATATACTACAAGCTCGGCACAGTATTAGGCAGTCCCTTCGGTATTACACTGAAAACGTCTAACTGATAACTGTTATTAGTCGGTTCACCCTGGGACACTGGAGGAATCTATATCTACATACCACAAATTCTTAAGATATTTTCCCTGTGATTCTAGTTCTGGATAAACATTGGCTGCATGAATGCCAATTCTCTCTAATTCTACACGCAAAAGTTTTTTACATTCTTGCGGAATACGGGCTACACAAATAAGGTCTTTTTTTTCTCGATTTAGATGAAGTGGACGAGGAATCCTGCACTCAATACCTTTTCGCTTAATCTTTTCAACTAAAAAGTCTCCTCCACCAATCGTAAACATTCCAGATTGTGCCATCAACCGAATATTTCTCCGTTCTGGAAAAAGGCTCTTCGTTACCCTTTATGCTAAATCAACAGACAAGATGCCAAGATAACATACTTCTAACCCAAAAATTCCGAAAGTTTCTAAAGCCATAGGCTCTCCGTTTTATTAGTTTAA
>SFBI01000130.1 GCA_007095845.1 Microcystis aeruginosa Ma_MB_S_20031200_S102 | reverse complement strand
TTCTACATTCCAGAGTTTGATAGTCCTGTCCCAACTACCGCTCACCAAAGTCTTGCCGTCGGGACTAAAATTAACGCTATTGACAGTGCTATCATGCCCCTTGAGGGTGCGGATTTCTTTGCCTGTTTCTACATTCCAGAGTTTAATAGTGTTGTCATAACTACCGCTCACCAATGTCTTGCCGTCGGGACTAAAACTAACGCTTGTGACCCAGTTATCATGCCCTTCTAAGCGATTGCGTTCACTTTTCCAGTAGAGAAGTTCCTGTAAGGTATTCATCACCTCCTTGTCATATTTGTGTTGCTTTTGCAGGGTTTTTCCTGCCTTAATCGCTAAGACGAAAGCATCTAAGTCTTTTCCTTGAACAAACAAAGACAAGGAAGAAAACCCGCGAGCATTTGCCAGATTAAGTTCCGCTTGTTGTGTTTGTTTCCAAGCCATTAAACCCAATCCCGTACTAACCATCACCGCTACCAAAGAACCCACCGCAATCCTTCGCGCTGTTCTAATTTTTTCATTTTTTTGCCGTTCTGCTTGAGTAATACTCGCCTTAATAAACTCAATCGCCACAGGATCTAAATTAGGCAGAGAATTATTCTTTTGAAACTCAACAATTTTAGCTAACTTAGAACCTCCCCAAAGCTCACTACTCGCTTTTACTGCATCTTGCTTCTGTAAATCATCCCACTGTTTAGCATCAGCATATAAACGACTTCTCAGAACAATTATCTCCTCTTTTTCTCGAATTAAATCCTGTAACACTTGCCAACACCGCAACAATTCTTCATGTGCCACCTCAACCGTTGCTTTCCCGTCTTCTCCCTTACTCACCAAAAGACGATTATCTATCAATTGATAGAGAACCTCCCTTTGCATTTCCTCCTGTTCAAAACTCGATTTATCCGCCCTTCTGCTAACCGCTTCTTTCCCTTCTAAACTAATTAACTCTAGAAAAATTTCCTCTGCTGCTTTCCGTTGCTGTTCATTAAATTTACCATAAATTTTATCCGCTTGTTTTTCTAGCGCACCCGTTACCCCACCAATCTCTTGATAAGTCTTAATATTTAAAACCCGCTCTTGAATATGATCTTTTTGCCACAATAAATCTAACGTATATTGTAACAGAGGTAAAGAGCCAGCCTGTTCATAAAAATCCGCAATAATTTGATTAATTAATCCCTTTTCAAAGATTACCCCATTTCTCGCCGCCGGTTCAGCAATAGCTAATCTTAACTCACTTTCATCCATATCCGTTAACATCTTGCTATACTGATCATGGATTTTTCCTAAACTGGGATAAGGACTTAATTTATCTAAAAAATCCGCCCTCATCGTCATCACAATTTTAACTAAACTCTCATTCTTTTCAATTAATTTAATCAAACTTTTAATAAAAATATCCCTTTCTGTCTTCGGTGTACGAGTAAATAATTCCTCAAATTGATCAATAAAAATAAACCATAAATCAGAATTATTTTTTAATCCTTCAACCACCTTAATTAAAGTATCTTCCTTAACAGCTTGTGCTAATTTCGCTTGGGATTGTTTATATCTATTTGCCAAAAGACAACCATAGAAAGACTCAAAGGGATTAACATCAGGAACAAAAGTTAAATTAACCAATTTATTTGCGCCAAAATCATCCTTTAACTTAGGAATTAAACCCGCTTGCACCAGAGAAGATTTACCACTTCCCGACGCACCTAAAAGCAATAAAACATTCTTTTGTTTTAAATAATCGGTTAACTCAATAATCCAATTATCTCGCCCAAAAAACCTATCCTTATCATCTACTTCAAACTTCCTTAAACCCAAATAAGGTGAACCCGTAATTAAAGTTTGAGACTGAATCTCAACTCCTGACTTTTGGGTGATAATATATTGATTGATTACACCGCCACTAATATCACCCGCAATTCCCTTAAATTCACCATCACCGATAAGACCTTTAACATCACCCCCTATTTCTAAATAATAACTTTTATCAGTCATTTTTGCTACCCCAAAATTATTCTTTTAAAGTTAACTTTAAATTGCAGTTTTAAAACTAGCACTCTTTAAGGACTTCCTACTAAACCAAACAATTTAGCCAAACCGCCTAAAATCGTTACAATTAAAGCGACTAAAATCCCTCGACTGACAAACTCTTGATTCTCTAAGCGCTTTTCCACGCCATCATTTTTTCCCTCTAAACGCTTCTCAATACCATCAATTTTTTCCTCTAGACGCTTCTCGACACCATCAATTTTTTCCTCCAGACGCTTCTCGACACCATCAATTTTTTCCTCCAGACGCTTCTCGACACCATCAATTTTTCCCTCCAGACGCTTAATTTCACCTTTAACTTCACTAAGTTCAATCTTAATATCAGTGACATCTTTTTGAAGATTATCTAACTTTTGATTGATTTGAATTAGAAAATCTTTAAGTTCTACCTCAACAGTAATTGACATAAATTTCCCTACTAAATAATCCTCAACTAATTAATGTTCTGACTAATATTTCCACCACTAATATCTCCTGCAATTCCCTTAAAAGTGCCATCTCCTACCATTCCCTTAATATCACCACCAACATTAATATTATACTTACCTGCGGCAAATTCTTCAGGTTTTAATTGTTTGAGTAATTCTTCTGCTGTCTTAATAACCTCTGCATCTCTATCAATTTTTGCTTCAAGTAACTCTTCTTTGAGCAGTGTTTTTACCCCCTCTGAATCTGGTTTTTTCTCATGTTTATCGACGATATCACTATCATCTGTTTTCCCTTTTTCTGCAAACTTCTTCTTAATCAACGCTTTTAAACCCTCATAAGCATCCTTAACGGCTGTTCCTGCCGTATCCTTAGCAGCACCCGTCGCACCAGCAGCCAACGCAGTGAGAATTAGAGAAATCGGTTCCATTGCCTGAGACTCCCAATTAGATATTGTTGACTCAATCTTAGATCAAAGCAAAGTATCTGACGCGATTATGGCGCAGGTATTGGGCGCAAATGGCTTGCTCGTCGGGGTTGTTGGTTACTACTGCCAGTTGCACATAGGTGGGATAGTAGCGACAGAAGGTGTAAATCCCACTGTCATCGATGCCCTGCTTGTTCGGTAAAAATCGTTCGCACTGAGGGATGATTTCGACGGGATAGCCGAAAATCTGGACAAAACTGGGAGTAGCAGTCCTCTGGATGCACCCAATCAAGCGCACACTCAGTATGAGAAACGTTGTCATGAGAATTGCTCAAATTCACTTTAGCCTAGATTTGTAGAAGTTGGGTTAAATTATCTCAAGGGAACAAAACCGGCTTTTTCAATTAATTTCTGTCCTTGATCGGTTAATAATAAATCAGCGTAAGCTTCCCCCGCTTGTTCGTCTAATTGACCATTTTGTTTGATAATAACAAAAAGACGACGGGTGATCGGGTATTCTCCCTTTTGAAAAGCTAGTTCATTCAGTTGATTACGCTTCTGGGGACATTGGAAAGACGGGATCGAAGGTTCTTGATAGGGGGCAACTAATTTATTTTCGCTTTTACCGAGGGGTAAAGTTTTAATTCCACACTGGGGAACTACTTCCGGTGCAGAAGCATAGTAAATTCCTCCCGGATTTTGGGAAACTTTTCTGAGAGCGGGAGTCGTGCTATAAACGTACTGAATATTATCACCAAAATCGGCTTTTTCTAAAACCTGATCGATAAAAAATTCCACGGTTCCCCCATCTTCCTTGCGTCGGGAATAGGGAATAATGGCTAAATTAGGTCCGCCCACTTGCCGCCAATTGCGAATTTTTCCTGTATAAATATCTTTTAACTGGGTAATTGTTAGACCGGAAACTGGTAAATCGGGATGAACTGCGATCGCAATTCCATCGATAGCCACAGGAACCTCTTTTAAAGTCAATCCCCGTTGTTGCGCGCGTTGTATTTCCTCATCTTTGAGCGATCGAGATGCTTGGGAAAAAGCCAATTGATTCTCGATTAACATCCGAATACCGCTGCCGGTGCCGGGGGTTCCCGCAGTGGGATCGGTATAGACGAGGCGAAATTTCGGCCAGACTTGCTGAATAATAAAGTCCACTTCCTTGCGAATCGGGGCCCAAGTGGTACTTCCCCCGTAGTTAAATAATCCTTCCGGGACATTTTTAACCGCAGCTAACGTTTCGGAAATTTGATTATTCGAGGAGGAAGAATTAGATCGATCATTGAGATTGGGAAAGGTTTTGTTGAGCAACCACCAAGCAATTCCTCCTAAAAGTGCCGATGTCACCATAACCGTCAACAGCAGGGGAAGAATTTCGTTTTTCTGGGACATAAAATCAGGATCACGATTCGGACTACTTTAATGATAATCCCAGCTTTTTTTAATGACCCTAACTTTTACAATTCTGTCGGGTTATGGGAAGGATTAAAAATAAACTATAGAGACACGAACAACACAAAGGAGGGGAAAGAGTAGCTTAAGCCACTTATCTGAAGAATTTTCAGCAATGAGGTAGTACAGTTTAAATGCTTCTTGGACAGACTCTCTAAAATAGATTATTACCAAGATCGAGCAGGGTTGAAACCGCGATCGCTCTGACCGATAAGAATCCCCGTCTTTTGCAAGCGGGGATATGTCAATTCATCAACACTTGAGACTCTATCAATCAATTTTCCCAGTTGAAGCAGCATTGATTATAAACTTGCTAAAACCTCTTTAGCGGCGGCCAAAGTCTGTTCGATATCGGCCGCTGTGTGAGCTAAAGAGGTAAAACCAGCTTCAAACTGGGAAGGAGCTAGATAAACACCTCTTTCCAACATTCCTCGGTGAAAACGACCAAATTTAACCACATCGGCTTTTTTGGCATCTTCATAGTTATGCACGGGGGAGCCGGTGAAAAACATCCCGAACATAGCGCTAATATAACCTCCAGAAACGCTATGACCAGCATCTCTAGCCACTTTCAGCAGCCCTTCAGTTAAGGATTTGGTCACTTTATCGAGATATTCGTAGGTGCCGGGGCGCTGGAGTAACTCGAGGGTTTTAATTCCTGCTGTCATGGCCAAAGGGTTGCCGGATAAGGTTCCCGCTTGGTACATCGGGCCGGCCGGAGCCACCATCGCCATAATATCGGCCCGACCGCCGTAGGCCCCCACTGGTAGCCCACCGCCGATAACTTTGCCCAGGGTGGTTAAATCGGGGGTAATGCCGAATTTTTCCTGAGCGCCACCGTAGGCGATGCGGAATCCGGTCATTACCTCATCAAACATTAATAAGGCTCCGTATTCCTTGGTTAATTCCCGCAATCCCTCTAAAAAGCCAGCATCCGGCACGATAAAGCCGGCATTACCCACCACTGGCTCTAAAATCACCCCGGCGATAGAGTCGGGATTTTCGATAAAGAGGGCTTTTACTGCTTCTAGGTCATTGTAGGGGGCGGTTAAAGTGTTGTTAGTGGTGGTTTTGGGAACCCCCGGCGAGTCCGGTAGGCCCAGGGTGGCTACACCAGAGCCAGCTTTAACCAGGAACATATCGGCATGACCGTGGTAACAGCCCTCGAATTTGATGATTTTATCCCGGCCGGTAAAAGCCCGCATTAAGCGCAGGACAGACATACAGGCTTCGGTGCCGGAATTGACAAAACGCACCATTTCAATGCTGGGAACGGCATCAATCACCATCTCAGCGAGAATATTTTCCTGGACACAGGGAGCGCCGAAACTGGTTCCTTTGTCTAGGGCCTGGTGCAGGGCGGCAATCACTTCGGGATGGGCATGACCACAGATAGCCGGCCCCCAAGTTCCCACATAGTCGATGTATTCGTTACCGTCCACGTCGCGAATATAGGCCCCTTTGACGCTTTCAAAAACGATGGGTTGCCCACCGACGGATTTAAAGGCCCGCACGGGGGAACTTACACCCCCCGGCATTAATTTTTGAGCGGCTGTAAAGATTTCTTTCGATTTTGTCGTTTGATACGAAGATGTGCTAACCAATCCTGTCTCCTTGTCTATTTGAGTCTATCGATTCCGGGAAATGCCCGGAGTTTTGTTTTGTTAACTTCCTGCTGCTTGTTCCATTTTAAAGATCACCAGCCTACATTTTACGCAATTTTTTCCCTAAGAAAGATGCTGGTCGGCTCAAGTCTCGCTATTGTTAACTTGTAGCTTGATGGTCAACAACTTATGTGATTGGCTGAGAAAGGGTAAAAATTTCACTGTTGACAATTTTTCCACAATCTTTTCAGAATTGCTCAAAAAAACCTAGCAATGGGCGAAGTTATTGCTATTGATAGATTTTAGCCCGGAAAGAGCGATCGAAAAAAGCTCCGGTTTTCCACAGATTTTCCACAGGGGAATTCTTGCTATTATTTCTTAGCGTACAAAAAAACTATTCCTGCTATGAAATTTACCAGTAGTCAAAGCGAACTCAACAGCAATTTATCCCTAGTTAGTCGGGCCGTTGCCAGTCGTCCTACCCATCCAGTGTTGGGAAATGTTCTCTTTTGTGCCGATGAGGAAAAGGGCGAAATTAGCCTGACTGCTTTTGATTTGAGTTTAGGGATTCGCACCAGTTTTCGGGCCGAGGTGGTGGAAGGGGGTAAGATTACCCTGCCGGCAAAATTGCTGAACGATATTGTCTCTCGTTTGGGAGAGGGGGAAATCACCATCTCTGTGGAAGAAAACGAGAATGATGAGGAGCATAGTCTCGCTTTCCTGAAAACTGCCTCGGCACAGTTCCAAATTCGCGGCATGAAAGCCGATGAGTTCCCAGAATTGCCCACGGTGGCCGATGGAGAAATTGTTAATTTACCTATAGTTGCCTTGACAGAGGGACTAAAAGGTGCTTTGTTTGCCGCTAGTGGCGATGAAACTAAACAGGTGTTGACGGGGGTACATTTAACTAAAACCGTCGATTGTCTAGAATTTGCCGCTACAGACGGTCATCGTTTAGCGGTGGTACAAACTCCCCTAGGGGAGGTGGAAAGTGCCTCTGGTGGCTTTAATGTCACCATTCCGGCCCGGGCCCTGCGAGAATTGGAAAGAATGATGGCAACAAAACAAAATATCGAGACTATTACTCTGCACGTGGATGATTCTCAAGTCATCTTTGAAATGGGGGAACAGAGGTTAACCAGTCGTAAGTTAGAAGGGGCCTATCCCACTTATAATCAGTTAATTCCTAAATCCTTCGAGCGTTCTTTGGTTTTAGACCGCAAACAGTTAATCCGTTGTTTGGAATTAGTGGCGGTTTTATCGGACCAAAAGAATAATTTAGTTAAGTTTAGTCTCGATAGCGAAAATGACCGTTTATCCCTAGCGGTGGAATCTCCTGATTTAGGTAGCGCTAAAGAGTCCATGGCGGCGGAAATTCAGGGAGAAAGTGGCGATATTGCCTTTAATGTGAAGTATTTAATGGACGGTTTGAAGGCTTTACCCAATAATGATATCCAAATGCAGTTAAATGCTAGTACCCAACCGGTTATTTTTACCCCCTTGGGAGGTTTAAAGATGACCTATTTGGTGATGCCGGTACAAATTCGTCAGTAATTCTGACTTAATCGGAACCGTGGGATCTGTTTTTAACCTATCCCATTTTTGATTGTAAGTAGCTGGTTATAATTAAATTGAAGATAGATTTTGGGTTCGATCCCCCCTTAATCTCCCCTTCATAAGGGGGGTGTCTGAAAGTTTTTAACACCTCCCTACCTTATGGCTCTTCGGTAATTGTTATGCAAATAATTAACTTAAAATAAAATTCGATGAGAGTACCTACGCTTAAAAATAGCTGAAATTTATATAGGAAAAGACTTGAGGCATAAACTGGTTAATACCAAAAGATAGACAATTGAGTTAAAATTTGATATAATAGCCAAAAACCAGAGTATTTTACTTATGATATTTGAGAAATTTTTGAACCTAGAAGGAACCTCTATTTAAGGCTATCGACACCTAGAAAATATCGGTATAGTTTGACCAGTGGAATCGAAAAATCAAAAAGCAATCTGTCCTCTCTGTCCTTGTTGTCGGTTAGAGAGCGATAAACTAAACCAAAATCATCGACATTTAGTCAAAGATTTACCAATCTCAGGACAACCAGTGTACCTACAAGTTAATCGTCCTTGTTATTTCGGGTATTTCAACCTGATTTCATGCCTAAACGTTTCGCACGCATCTTTCCGATTGTGATCTGACAACACCTGAAAACCCGCACCCGGTTGTAAGGCAAATTCCGCGTATTGGCTGGTATTGACGGTACTAAGTACCTAAGCAAAATTAATTACACATATCTAACCCCCTCTTGCCTTTTGCCTCTTGCCTTTTGCCTATCTTTACTAGGAAATTAATTTTGCACGACTACTTAGTTGTATTCCATCTCCTGATAGCTGATAAGATAGAATTCGGACAATATTTGATCGCTGCGAGAAATTCATGGACACACCTGCGAAAGTTTTGTTAGTGGATGACGAACCGGGGGTTCGTGAATCTGTGCAAGCATATCTACAGTACGGGGATGACTTCGAGGTAAAAACTGCTAGTAATGCTAACGAGGCCTGGGATTTACTCACTCAAGAAATTCCGGAATTAGTTATCTCTGATATTATGATGCCGCAGGTGGATGGCTATCAGTTCCTCAAGAAATTGCGCGAAGATGCTCGTTTTCAGACAATTCCCGTGGTTTTTCTCACTGCAAGGGGGATGACAAGCGATCGCATTCAGGGTTATAATGCTGGTTGTGACGCTTATCTATCCAAGCCCTTCGATCCCGAAGAATTAGAAGCATTAATCAAGTCTTTAATCGAGCGCCGTCGTCAATCCCTGCAAGCCACCAGCGAAAACGCTAGATTAGACGAAATTGCCCGAGATATCCGGGAATTAAAACAGCAGGTGGGACAACAGAACACTTTTACTACTACTCCCTCCCCGATTAAAATTGACCTTACCCCCCGGGAACAAAGTGTTTTGGATTTAGTAGCGGAGGGATTGATGAATAAAGAAATTGCCAGTCGTCTAGAAACCAGCGTCAGAAACGTAGAAAAGTACGTCAGTCGCTTATTTAGTAAGACTGGTACTAACAGTCGCACTGAATTGGTGCGTTTTGCCCTAAAACACGGTTTAACCAGTTAACATCTGAACTTCCCTGTTGACAAAAGGCCATAACCTGTGCTGTGGGAGTAATTAGGGTTTGCTGAAAAAGATTGCCGCAAATCATGGCAAAATCTTAGACATAGCGTCTAACTTACCCTAAAGATTCCATGCTGTTAAAATCCACGACTCGTCATATTCGCATTTATACGGCTGAAGTAAAAAATAATCAATTAATCGAGAGTAACAATGTCTTGACTCTTGATGTGGATCCCGATAATGAATTTAATTGGGAAGAAGTGGCTCTCAATAAGGTTTATAGTAAGTTTGATGAATTGGTAGAATCCTACAATGGGGAAGAACTAAGCGAATATAATCTCCGTCGCATCGGTTCAGATCTAGAACATTTTATCCGTTCTCTTCTGCAAAAAGGGGAAATTAGCTATAATCTCAACGCCAGAGTACAGAACTATAGTATGGGTTTACCGAAATTAGGATAAACGATCCCGCATCAGTCCCCATCTGAACTCTTAGGAGTGAGGAATTTACCTTGCGGCAATGAGGAGTTTCACCCCTTGCGGGTGAACGAAGAATTGTCTGGCACTCCTTGGGAGTGCCAGAACAAGGGAGCGAGGGAAATAATCCATAGGTAAAAACCCAATCCCTGCTCTCCTATTCCTTTTAAACAGGATTTAGAATAAATCCCTAAGAAGAACTGCTCAGTTTTAGGTGGAATATCCAAAGCTTTTAGAGGTTGATATTTTTCTTTCTTTGCTGTTGCACTATCGAGGCACAGCAATCCACTGAATTCTGCTGTAATTAGGAATTAACTTGACTAAGAGAGGAACGTCTTTTAAAAGGCATTATTTTTTTGATTAATTCAGGTGTAATTAAACCTTGGGGATAAAAAATAGTTCCCAAAACAATTAAAATTCCAAAAATAATCAAACGACCATCGCGGAAGAAACTCCCTAACCAAATTGGTAAACCATTCACACCACCAAGGGCGCGTAAAACTTCGGGCAAAGCAGTTAAAATAAGGCCTCCCACCACCGGACCAATAAAAGTTCTTGAACCACCAATTAAAACGAAAGCCAAGAAAATAATACTAGAATCAAAAGTTCCTTGACGGGAATTCCAAGTATTGAGAAAATGGGCGCTTACCGTTCCCACAACTGCCGCTAAAACTGCCCCGAAAGTGAAGGATAAAACCTTGTGATAGGTGGGATTAATTCCCATGGCTGCAGCTGCCAATTCATCGGCACGAATCGCATTAAATGCCCGACCAGTTTTGATGTTTTCTAACCGGTAGAGAAACAGCATAGTGAGTAATAAGAGGGGCAAAGCCAGCCAAAGGTAGGATAATTGATTGGTAAAAGGTTGGGGAATGGCGAAAATACCGACCGCACCGCCCGTTATCTCCAGATTAAGGGCAATAATTCTCAAAATTTCTACCCAGGCAATCGTGGCAATAGCTAAATAAATACCTCGCAAACGGAGAACAGGAATACCTAAGACTATGGCTAATATTCCCGAAATAATGGCAGCAATTAACATTTCTAAAAAGACCAAAATAAGGGGATAATTGCTACTGGTATTTGTAAAAACTTTCGTGGAAAGAATGGCTGCTACATAACCTCCTAAAGCGTAAAAACCGGGGGTTGCTAAGGATAATTGACCAGCCATTAAGGGCAGATAAATTGAAATGCCTAAGATGGCTCCAAATATCATTGAAACAATTAAAAAACCATAGGTGTTAAAAAAATCAGCCATATTTTCAGTGGGTGGTTATTGGGTGCTTAAGTTAGTGGAATCGATTAGCTAATTTTATCACCGTTCTTTTTCCTCTCATTCTCAGATAATTCTCGAAGGTACTTATTGGTTAGTTAACTCCGAAAACCAGTTCTTCAGATTCCTCTGGCTGAATTTTGCGATCAAATCGGCTCTCTTAGGTTTGGTGGGCAAAATGTATTCTAAGATACAGTCCTGCTGGCGAGCGAGTCAAAGAAACCACAAAGACACAAAGGACACAAAGGACACAAAGGACACAAAGATTGAGCGATCATATAGTAAGTTAAACTTATCACACAGAACCTAGAAGAGCCAAAAATCCTATAAGCTGAGGACATCATCGATTTTACCTCACCTAACCCGCACCGCTGCCCAATAAAAATAAACTTAACAGGGTGCCACCATTCCAGAGACTATGAACCAACATCGAGGATAATAAATTTTTCGAGCGGGTGTAAACAAAGCCAAGAACACAACCTAGGACGGTTAAAGGCAGCACTTCTGACAAATTTTGGTGAGCAAGGGCGAAAATCAAACTACTAAGAGCAATTGCACCCCAGACGGGTAGATAACGAGTCAAAGAAGCTAGTAAAAAGCCGCGAAAGACAATTTCCTCGAAAAAAGGAGCGGCAAGGGAAGCAGTAAAGGCAAAACAGACTAAAGCGAAGGTATTCTGGGATTCTAGGGCTAAAGTCAGCAGCGGGTTACTACCCCCTTGTCCTTGCCAAATTAGTTGATTGAGCAAAGAAACGATAATAACCAGGGGTAAAGCGACAAAATAGCCGGCTAATCCCCAGAGGATCCAAGGACTAAAGAGATTAAAACGAAACCAATCGGAAGGTAAAGGGCGAAAAGGCTTAATTGCTAGATATAAAACCGATAAACTGCTCACTGTTAAGGCTAAATAACTAACTACAAGGTATATTGCTTTAGCTTCTAGGTTAAATTTTTCGGGATTGAGACTCAAGAAACTCGATAAAATCCCGAAAATTACTGGTAAAACAATTTGTCCGACGAAAAAGAAACCGATAATTATTCCCCACCAGAGGGTTTCTCCTCCCCAGTTAGTTTGCCAAGCGAGACTATCATCTAAAAAGAGCAGCGATCGCTGTTTGCGAAGAAGCCACTGCACTAATAAAAAGATCAAAAGCACAAAACCGATTAAACCGCCGATAAGAGGCAAAAAAGCCAGTATAATCAGTTTAATTAACGCATTAGCCGCCACTTCACTTTGTTCTTCTTCTAAAGCGAGTAAATCCTCTTGACGATTTTCGAGACTATATAATTTTTCGAGAATGGTATAACGAAACCATCCTTGAAAATTGCCCTCGATTCTCGCTTCAGCATCGGTAGCAATTTCGGGGGGTTCACTGTACAATCCCTCTAACAACAGCGCATTTTGTAAAATAGCAGGTTGATAGTTCTCAAATGCTGATTTTTCCTTGATGTTTTGCCAGATTTGCCGTGCTGAATCCAAGTCACCTTGACTAGCTTGAATAAGACTTAATTTCAGTTCTAAATTCTTTAGGGAATTGATGTCCCGCTCAAGGGATTTTTTTTGTTCGGGATTAACTGCTGATTTTTCTATTTGGGTGATTGTTTGTTTGGCACTTTTCTGGGCGGATAAATACTGCTCTTCGGCGGTGCTATAGGGATCTTCACCAATCAGGGAAGTTTGAATTAATTTAAGATTAGCAAATTCCTCGCTATTAGGATCAGCATCGCTGCTGAGAGTCGTAGCTTGTAGATTGAGATTGGTTTGATATAGTTGAATATTTGATTGGATTTGGGGCTGATTAACACTAGAAATTAAAGCTGTAACCACTGGAGTTAAAGCAATAATTGTTAAGAAAAAAGCGATCGCTTGTTTGAGACTTTGCCAGGGAAGTTTTTTTGAGAAATTATCAAACATGAAAATAGTTAAGTGAGAGTTAGGGGTTAGATGGTGGGGTTTTAGGGTTTTAGTTGAAATTACCCTATTCCCTATAGGATAGGTATTAAAAATTGTCAGATACTCCCCTTATCAAGGGGGGATTAAGATTGTCAGATACTCCCCTTATCAAGGGGGGATTAAGGGGGGATCTATCTTCAATTTAATTATAACTACTTACCCTAATTATTAACTAACTACTTGAGAAAAAAGATTTTCGTATTGATCCAAAGTTTTTTCAAAAGCATAGTTTTCTTCCGCATATTGTCGTCCTTTTTCTCCTAGCATAGTTGCTAAATCTGGGTTTTTGTATAGCTTTAAAATGGCTGTAGCTAATGCCTCCGGATCTTCAGGATTAACCACCAAACCACCACCACTACACTCGATCGCCCTAGCAGCAGTTCCATCGGCGGGAACAGAAGCAATAATAGCACGACCACTAGCTAATAATAACTGAATTTTGGACGGCATATTAAAGGAAATAACGTTATATTTTTGCATCACCATACCCACATCAGCGGCTGCTAACATTTCTGGTAATTTTTCCCGGGGTTGAAAGGGTAATAAAAGCACATTACTGGCCCCCTGTTGTTGGCGATACTTTTCTAGGCGATCAAGTGCTTCTTTTTTACCAACAATTACCACTTTAATCTCAGGAATATTAACTAATTGAACTGCGGCATCGATCAGGATTTCTAAGGGTTGAGTTAGGGCAATATTGCCAGAATATAAAACAACAAACTTGCCCTCAAGATGATTTTCTTGGCGGAAATAATTATGGTTTTTCGGCAGGGGTTTAATAAAGCTGACATCGACCCAATTAGGAATTTCAATAATTTTCTGACTCGGCACATTTTTAGTGAGAAGATTTTTGGTAAAACCATCGGCAATAACCGAGATTTTGCTGGCAGTTTGGTAGGCAAATTTTTCGAGATTACTAAAAACCTGAATCATTTTCTGATTAGTTAATAATCCCACATGAACTGCCGCATCGGGCAGAATATCCTGTAAATTTAGAATAATCGGCACCCCATATAATTTACTCAATAAAGCGGCGGGAACACAAACGGGTAATCCGGGGACAGTTAAGAAAATTAGATCAGGTTTTTCGCCTTTGAGAGCCTGAAAGAAACTCAAAAAAACAAAGCTCAACTCAAAGAAAATTCGATTTTTTAAACTTCTTTGGGGGCGCACCCAAACGTAGGAACGTTGAATTTTAACACCATTTCGTTCTTCTTCCAGATAGATTTTTCCTCGGTATTCGGGATCGATTTCACTATTAGGATACCAAGGAAAAGCGGTTAAAACCCTGACTTGATGACCTCTTTTAACCAATCCTTCCGCCAATTCTGTCATCAGGGGAGCGATGCCGATCGGTTCGGGATAATAGTTATAAGAATAGAGCAAAATTCGCATAGGGATGGCAATTTGGTTAGGGGATTCAGTTTCATGATTTTATCAACAGTTACTGGTTTTTTGACAAATCAGATGCACTTTTGTCGGGGATTACCCTAGAAAGAGGTGAGGATTAGCGGTGAGAGATGCACAAAAAAAGGGGAAATTAGCTCATAAATTAATGCTCAAAACCCATAACTATTCCCCCTTACCCCAGCCTCAATACTGACCCTTATTTTTCCCTTACCCGGTGGCCGATATCACGACGATAATAGATGCCCTGAAAGTGTATCCTGTTCACCGATTGATAGGCAAGTTCGATCGCCTGATTAAAATTCGACCCCATAGCAGTGACACCCAAAACCCGGCCGCCATCGGTAAAGATATCGCCGTGTTTTAAAACCGTGCCAGCGTGGAAAACGATCGCTCCCGCGGTTTCAGCGGCCTCAATTCCAATGATTAACTGGCCTTTTTCGTAGTGGTCGGGATAACCAGCAGACGCAGCCACCACACAAACGGCACTACCGGAGCGCCATTGTAAAGAGGGGAAATCAGTTAACTTTTGTTGAGCGCAGGCCAGCAGCAGCGGTGCCAGGGGAGTTTCCAGTAGGGGTAAAACCGCTTGGGTTTCGGGATCACCAAAACGACAGTTAAATTCGAGAACTTTTGGCTCTCCGGCGGGGGAAATCATTAAACCCGCGTAGAGGACTCCTCGATAGTCAATGCCGCGTTTTTGCAGGGTGGCGACGATGGGGGCGAGGATGTCACGGTCCACCGCTTCCATAATGGCGGCGGTGGCTATGGGTGCGGGAGCATAAACTCCCATACCGCCGGTATTTTTGCCAGTATCGCCTTCACCGATGCGCTTGTGATCTTGGGCGGGTAGTAGGGAACGAAAACTGATCCCATCGGTGAGGGTGAGGATGGACACTTCTTCCCCTTCTAGGAATTCCTCCACCACGACTTTAGTAAAGCCACTGGTAAAAAGATCATCGATCGCTTCTAAGGCCCTATCTACGGTTTCGGCGACAATTACCCCTTTTCCTGCGGCTAATCCGTCGGCTTTCACCACGATGGGCGCTCCTTGCTCTCGGATATAAGTTTTTGCTAATTCTGCATCGGTAAAGGTTTCGGAAGTGGCGGTGATAACTCCAGCTTCGCTCATTAATTCTTTGGCCCAGGATTTGCTCGATTCAATTAGGGACCCGGTTTGTGTGGGGCCAAAAACGGCAATTTCTTGGCCGAGAAGATGATCAGTAATGCCGAGGGAGAGGGGATATTCTGGCCCGACAACCACCAAATCGACGCTATTTTCCTGGGCAAAACGACCAATTTCGGCAAAATCCTCCATCGATAGCGGGATGTTTTCACATTGAGGTAAAATTGCCGTTCCCCCATTACCCGGAATACAGAACACTTGTTCAACTTCGGGTGATTGCAGCAGTTTCCAAGCTAGAGCGTGTTCTCGACCACCACTGCCGATAACGATAATTTTCACGGATAAACGCAGCCTAAATGACGATGGTTTAATTATCCCCTAGCTCCGGGACCCCATTGGCTAGAAGTTGAGATTACTTAACTTTTTAATCCTCGCTCCCCACCTGTTGAGCAAAACCCTTGCTCTAGTCCTACGGAGGTGATTAGATAAGGGATTTGCGTAGGAATAATATCCCAGCCAGAAAATCGCTCTGTAGAAGAACCAGACCAGCCAGATGGCACATTATCAAAGCGCAAGTCCCTAACACCTCGAAGGCTCTCCCCCTACTTAGGGTGATCAGCAAACCTGAGCGATCGGAGGGCGCAAGCATTGCGCCCCTACAGTAACGGATTTTGTCCACAATGTAGGGGCGAACTGCGTTCGCCCAAAAGGTACATTATCAAAGCGCAAGTCCCTAACTGCTGTAAAGGATTCAATTGTGATTAGATAGTAGATGCGCCCTTCTTAGGATGTCTCTATTTTGGGTCATTCTACTGAATTGAGTTGGCTCTCTCGGACATTGGCTGAAAAATATTCACAATATTAGATTATGGGCGCAAGCAGTTCGATCAACTAACTGACCACGTTGCGCCCCTACATGGTACTAGATGTGATTGGGAGAGCCAATAAAAATCGATTTTATCTGATCTAAGTCCCCGTTCAACCTCAATCTATCTTCTAGATTATTGGGAATTTACTCTAAGTATTTTTATTGTCTATGCCCTGTCATTTATCCCTCAATCAACTAGCTCAATTATTGTCCTTACAAAATAAGGCTGACATAAGTTTTATACCTGACAGTTTAGTATCTGGTATTAATACCGATAGCCGCAGTATTGAGTCAGGACAAGCATTTTTAGCCTTAAAAGGTGATAATTTTAATGGTCATGATTTTATCGATATGGCTATCGAAAGAGGAGCGGCGGCCTTGATTGTCGATCAGCCAGTTTTGGTGAATTTTTCTAAAAATATTCCTGTATTTTTAGTTAATAATACCCTAGAAACCTATCAGCAATTAGCCCACTGGTGGCGGAATCAATTTACTATACCCGTGATTGCTATTACGGGATCGGTGGGAAAAACCACCACTAAAGAATTAATCGCCTCCGTATTAGCAACCCAGGGAAAGGTACATAAAACCTTGGCTAATTATAACAATGAGATCGGAGTGCCGAAAACTCTCCTCGAACTGGATGAAACCCACGATAGTGCTGTAATCGAGATGGGAATGCGGGGACGGGGAGAAATTGCCCTGCTCGCTCAAATCGCCCAACCGACCATCGCAGTGATTACTAATGTGGGAACCGCTCATATCGGTCGTTTAGGGTCGGAATCGGCGATCGCAGAGTCCAAATGCGAGTTATTGGCCGAGTCTCCTTTTAGTAGTATAGCTGTTCTTAACTACGATCATCCTTTACTTACCGAAACAGCTAAACAGGTATGGCAGGGAGAAACACTTACCTATGGCTTCTCTGGCGGCGACATAGTCGGGGAATTACTAGATTTAACTACTTTACGAGTCAATGGACTAGATTTTAACTTACCTTTATCCGGTCGTCATCACGCTTTAAATTTTATGGCAGCCTTGGCTGTAGCAAAAATTTTAGGCATCGATTGGACTTCTTTGCAACAGGGAATTAAGGTTAATTTACCCAGTGGTCGGGCCAAACGTTACCAATTAGCTCCCGATATCCTACTCCTCGACGAAACCTATAACGCAGGTCTAGAATCAATGTTAGCGGCCTTGGATTTGCTGAAAGCTACCCCCGGTCAGCGTCACATTGCTGTTTTAGGCACGATGAAGGAGTTAGGGTCTTTTTCGGAGCAATTACATCGCCAAGTCGGTGAGAGAGTGCAAAAACTAGGCATAGATCGCTTGTTTGTCTTGATAAACGACCCAGAAGCTAAGTTTATTGCTGAGTCCGCTACTGGTGTCGATTGTGAATGTTTTCAAACTCACGCAGATTTAATTAATCGTTTAAGGGAAGTGATCGATTTAGGCGATCGCATTTTATGCAAAGCTTCCCATTCCGTCGGTTTAAATCGGGTGGTGGAGGAGTTAATTCAGTGATAGGCTGCCCACACATTTCAATATTAACCAAGAATCTTAATGATATTTTAAGATTCTTTAAAAGACCGTCCCTATCGCAGATGAACGTAATATTCTATAGGGGAGCGAGTATAGATTCTTATTCCCGTTCGATCGCCCCCTAATTCTCTGGAGATCAGCACCCATGCTTACTTTGCTCCGTTCCCTGCTATTTTCCACCCTATTAAGTTTTGTTGCACCTGTCCTCTTGGTGGGTTCTATTTTAACTGCTTTATTCGCCACCAGTCATGTCCCGGGCTTTACTTGGGTTTCTCAGACTGTTTTTAGCCAAATTCTGCAATTTTTAACCATTTTCGGCGACGGTTATCCCCTACAAGGAATGTTAACCATCGCTGTCACCTTTGCTTTTGTTGGCAGTTTATTCGATTTATTTAACTTTTATGTCTATCAAACCAATCGGGGACAGTAGCAGACAGAGGGTGTTAGGGACTGTCTAGAATAGGAATGAGGTTTTTATGCGATCGAATCGTTTATGCGCCCTATTTTCTACCGTTTTTGGCTACTAACAATCATTTCTGGGCTGCTCACCCTGAGTATCGGGATTGTCAATCCCCCACCCAGTTTCGGGCGCTCGTGGATGGATTTACTTTTTCGCGGTGTGCAGGTGATTCAACTCACCACTATTTCTCCTCAGCAGGAAGTCGCTCTCGGTAGGCAGATTAATCAGGGTTTGTTAGAATCAGGTAAGATAAAACTGTCCAAAGATGCCAAAATTAACCAATATGTCCAAGAAATTGGGCAGCGATTAGCGGCAACAAGCGATCGCCCTGATCTTCCCTACACTTTTCAAGTGGTGCGCGACAATAGTATTAACGCCTTCGCAACTATGGGCGGATTTGTCTATTTACACACGGGATTGATTAAAACTGCTGATAATGAGGCGGAATTAGCCAGCGTTATTGCCCATGAAATCGGCCATATCGTCGGTCGTCATTCTATCACCCAATTACGCAATACTGCCCTCGCCCAAGGACTTCTCAGCGCGGCGGGATTAGACACAAAAACTTGGGTACAATTGGGAGTCAATCTCACCTATAATCTGCCCAATAGTCGCAAAGATGAATTAGAAGCGGACCGACTGGGTTTAAATAATCTAGCTGAGGCTGGTTATGCACCCACGGCAATGATTTCCTTTATGGGAAAATTAGCACAACAGGGGGGTTCTATCCCCGCAATTCTCAGCACCCATCCCGCTACAGGCGATCGCATTTTGGCACTGCAAAAACAGCTTAATTCGGTTAATAACAAGCAGAATCAAGGTTTAGACGAGAATTATTACCAATTGCAGATTCGTTCTCTTCAGTAATCTGAGAGATAAAATTACAGCTCACCATCACCACTACTCCCCCGCTCCCCGCTCTCCTATAGTTTTTACACAGGATTTAGTAAGAATAATACCTGCTGCCTAAAGCAGCAAAAATAAGAGTTTCAACCTAGACGCAGTTTAGTGATAATTCTTTGACAATAGAGTTTAATTCCCTGTAACTTGGCTAGGGAGAATTTGGGTTTAATGGGAAGAATGAGTAAAGACATAAAACTCATCCGTAGCAAGCGATAAACAAGGATAGTTAAAGTCGTATGTTTTTCGAGACTGAGAAGATAACTATAGATATTATGAGTTAGTCTTAGATAACCATAGCGACGGGTGATAGAAGATGGTTCATGAATGATTTTAATCTGATTGGTAACAACGACTAAATAGCCTTGGTTTGCGTATCTTCGGGAAAAATCAAAGTCTTCGTAGTAGAGAAAGTAATCGGGATCAAAATGGGGACAAGTGGACAAATTAGAGAAGTTAATTAATAAACTGCATCCCGTCACCCAGTCGGGAATAAGATAGGGTTTATCTCCATAGTCTAAGGATTCCTCTACCACGTTAATTGTGCCGATTTTAGCATTAAATTTTCCCCAACCAAACCAGATTTTACCATCTGGTTCGTAAATTTCTGTACCAGCGATGACAACTTCGGGATATTGCTGAAAAAATTTGCTTGCTTTCTCCAGAGAGTCTGGTAATAAGTAAGCGTCGGGATTAACTAACCAAACGATAGCTTCTCTGTCTTGTTGATAGATCCAATCAAGTCCTAGATTACATCCTTTACCAAATCCTAAATTTTCCCCCGCTTCCATAATCTTGACTCTTTCCGCTGCTAAAGATTGGATATTTTTATCTTCAGGGGAATTGTTAACAATGATAAGAGTAGCAGATAAGTTATCGTTGAGGGAAGCGATTAAACGCTTAATTAATTCCCCGCAATTATAGTTAACCGTCAATAGATAAATCATTAGAGATAAAAGGTAGGAGTCACTAGCAATTAACAATGGTTAGAGAATAGCTTTTCCGTGCTAATTACTTTTTTTGAAGACGACAGAGATGATACTTTTCAATTTTACTGGGAAAGGGTTGACAATTTTGGAAGTCAATAACCAGATTTTCCTTCGCTAAATCCTCCCCTAGCTCTGGAGATTTGCTATTAAAGTCAGTCATCAGAATATAGAGATTACCCACTGTGGTTTCTGCGATAAACTTTTCAGCATTTTTTCGCATTAAAGTTCCCTCACTGACTCCCATATTCCCTCGCAATCGCACAAAACGAGTCGAAGCGGGAAAATGGGGAACTAGATAACCCGTTCCTTCATCTCCCCACATAACAATCGTGGAATTTTCGTAGGATTTTAATGCTTGACTATCGATACCAAAGTAATTATCTGACCATCCTATTCTCCACCAGTCCAAGGGTTTGACTGTAGGGGCAATTAAGGCAAAAATAGCGATCGAGATTATAAAAACTGTCCTTTTACGAGGATAAATATAGGCAATGATCAGGATGATTAAAACTGGAGTAATTAACTCTAGAACCATCAAGTAACGATAGATAGAAAAACCCTTTAACCAGATCAGATAGGCACTACAATAAAAAGGTAATAAAAATCTGAGAATAGATAAATGAACTAAATTATTTTTTTGATCCAGAGAACGGCGAGAGGTGTACTGATAAATAATCACTCCCAGAAGAATGACAATTAAAATATAGGCAACAGCAAAACGAATCTCTTTAAATTTTACCTCAGCTACTAACGTTTGTTCCTGCACAAAATAAAAGGGATAAAATAACCATTGCCAAATGTCTCTAGGCAAAAACCGGGTATCTTGTAGGTTAAAATCCGTTTCGATGTAGGGAGATTG
>SFBI01000013.1 GCA_007095845.1 Microcystis aeruginosa Ma_MB_S_20031200_S102 | reverse complement strand
AAAAGCCGTAAAACCGCCGGTTCTACCAATTCTTCCACAAATCGACCCCAGCGAGTGGTGAGACTATCTACCGCTTTGCTGGTTCGTTCTACGGTGCGTTTCAGTTCTGCCATCGAGCGATCGCTTTCTAGTTTAGATTCGGCCAGGAGGTTCTCTATTTCGACTCTATGGCGATCATATTCCGCCTTGGATTGGGCAACCAGGCGATCGTATTCCTCAGCCCGGCGATCATATTCCGCCTTGGATTGGGCAGCCCGGCGATCATATTCCTCAGCGGAAGTGCGGAATAGCTGATAAATATCCGCAAGAGTTACCGGTTCACTCATAGACTTGCCTCTAAAACACCCCTAATTATTTTAGCGATTCCGTCGAAAAGCCGGACAAGAGCGGGAGAGCAAAACGGCAAGAAATATTAAGAATTATGTAAAAGACTTGACAAGTGCGGGGTTCAGGGTGGTTTTTTTTCTGGAATTTACCTAAAATGTCGGATGAATGTCCCTGCAAGGGTGGTGTTTGATTGATGCCAATTCTAGCAGATAGCCTCGATGCGCTTTGACCAAGGCAGTCCTTACACCGATAACCACAGCGCTCAACTTCCGCGAGAATGCTAATATAAAAAAGCTATTGGCTAATTTTTTCCTATTTTAACTCGCAATATGCTCCCGTCTAATCTCGATCGCATCGTCGAACGCCTCAAACGTCGTACCGATCCTAAGCAAAAATACGAACAATTACTAGCTTTTGCTAAAAAACTAGAACCAATACCAGAATCTGCCAAAATACCCGCTAATAAAGTACATGGCTGTGTATCCCAAGTTTATATCACTGCCGACATCGAAAATGGCCAGGTTTGGTACAAAGGCGATTCCGACGCGCAATTAGTCAAGGGTTTAGTTGCTTTGTTAATCGAGGGGTTAAATGGACTGACTCCCACAGAAATCCTGCAAGTCACCCCGGATTTTATCGAAGAAACCGGTTTAAAAGTCAGCCTTACTCCTTCCCGCGCCAACGGATTTTATAATATCTTCCAGTTAATGCAAAAAAAAGCTCTCGGTTTTCAGTTGGGAATGTCCGCTTAGATGTCTAGTTTTCTGGTTCCGGTTCCTTTGATTCGGGAATCTCGCAGTTTTGGAAACGAGTATCCACCAGCGAACGCGTACAGCTCCAATTACTCGGTATTCCCGACGGCCAACCCATCCGCAAAGCTTCTGGACAGATGGCCATCACCGTTAACTGACAGTCAATTAACTGAAAACCCTCTTTCTCACACTGTTTGAGACTGTGTTTGAGAATGGAATCATTGTTAAATTCGATGGTTTTATTACACTGAATACAGACCAAATGATGATGGTGGTGGGGATAGGGTTGATTGAGTTCGTAGTGTTTATGACCCTCGGCCAATTCTAACTCCCGCAAAATCCCCATCCGCGACATTAGTTTAACACTGCGGTAAATCGTCGATAAACTAATTCCTTCCCCCCGTTTGTCCAGTAATTCCTGCAATTCTTCGGCACTCAGATGATTTCCTTTCGGTAAATTCTGGAAAACGTGCAGAATTTTCTCTCGCTGGGGAGTTAAGCGCCACCCCCGCGCATTTAGTTCCGCTTTCAGGGAGGAAGCAGTGTAGGCAGACATAAGCGATCAACTCTCAATAAAAGCTATTTAATTGACAATGATAGTCGTTTCGGTGAGCCATTGGCAACAATTTTCAGTAGTTGAAAATTCAACCCCCATTCAAGTATGAAAAATTACTATGAAATCCTGCAAATTCCCCGTAATGCCAGCAATAATCAGATAAAAACTGCTTTTCGTCGTCTGGCCCGGCAATATCACCCCGATTATAATCCCAATGATCCAGAGGCAGTGACAAAATTTCGGGAAATTGAACAAGCTTATCGGGTTTTGAGCGATAAAGACAAAAGAAAAGATTATGATCGCAGTTTATCCCCGGAAATACCCACTTTTGACCGCAGTGCCGAGGATTTTTATCAACAGGGATGGCACTACGCTCAAGAGAAAAATTATCAATTAGCGATCGCATTTTACCAGCAAGCGATCGCAATTAATCCGCGATTTTGGCAGGCCTATCTACAACGGGCGGAAGTTTACTACCATAATCAACAGGATCGGCAAGTTTTAAGCGATTGTCGGCAAGTTTTGCAGTTAAAACCCGATTGTTCCCAAGCTTACTATTACCTCGGTTTATCTCGTCAACGACTCGGTTACACCCAATCTTCCCTAGAAGCTTATGGAAAAGCAATCGCCATTGACCAAAATAATCCCCAATTCTATTATCAAAGAGGATTGGCTCTAGAGGAACTCTCGGAACTGCCAGCAGCACGAAAAGATTTTCAAATAGCAGCCAAGAAATTTAAGCAGCAGGGAAATTTTCGCCGCTATCATGCCATTATTAATAAGTTAAAATATGTTCATAAAAGTTATCGACAACAGCAATCAATTAAGTGGTCAAAAACTCTTTTTATTATTTTTAATTTGCTGACAATCTCTTACTCATCTTTGCTCAAACCCAGGACTGGTTTAGCAGAGTCTTTTTTTAAGCTTGACCGTAATCAGGCTTTAGCTACCGGGATATTGGCGGCAATCGTCAGCAGTTTTTTTATCGCTTTTACTTGGCAAAACTGGACAGTTAAATCTGAGTTTTTACTGTTATTAGGTTGGGCAGCATTTCCTTTTATTACTCTGACTTTATCTAGCTGGTTAGGCAGAAAATTAAGTAATAAATATGGTAGTTTTACTGGCGATATATTTTTAGCTGGCTTAATAATTTTGCCCTTTTCCCTCGTCATTTTGCTTACCTCCTATTTATCCATAAATGGTGATATTATTGGCGCAATTATCGGTGTAACGGGGGGTTATCTAACCGGAATACTCTACTATAGTTATCGCCATTTATCCAATATTTCTTCGCAGATATCTTTACTTTTACTCCCTTTTGTGCTAGGTTTTCTTACGGTTAATATCTGGGGAGTTTATTATTATCTCTAAATCTTCTGGGGTATTACAGTTAAATAAAATCTCGGAATTATCGATAATTAATTCCTCGACCACAGCGACATTTAACCATTTTTGAAAAGAAGTTCCCCCCTGCTTAATATAAGTCTGCAAAGATGCTAAACAACGACGATGATAAAAAGCACAGAGAGGCTCCCAACGATTGCCGCACCGAGGAACCAAAGCGATGGCATTTTCTGGTACAGTGGCTAATAATCTTGACCATTCTTGAATAATTGAAGACCTGAGTAAAGGTAAATCGCAGGGGAGTAATAAAACCCAATCGGTTGATACAAAAGTTAATCCCAAGGCAAAGGCCAATAAAGGCCCCCTAGTGGGGAGAGGTTCCTTGATTATTTGGCAATATTGGGGAATGATCAGTTCATAACGTTCCGGCCAAGGCGTAATCACAGACACTTGTACTGCACAATCTTGGGCAATTAAACAGATGTTCTCCAGAAAAGAGAGACCCTGAAAAGATAACAAAGCTTTATCTCGTCCCATGCGGGAACTTTGACCACCAGCCAGAATTAACGCCGTTAAAGCGGAAAAATCAGTCATAATAAGCAGTTATAAAGGACAAACCACAGAGGCACAAAGGACACGGAGAACAAGACAGAAAGAACAAGAGAGCCTAAAAATCTAGGCAACTTGCTCAAACCTATGCTAGTCTCTTGACAATTGATAATGTCTCCCTAAACAAGCAATAGATGAATTCCCATTTAATCAAAGTTCCCTTTGTTGATTTAACTTGGCAAAATCAGCCTCTGCAAGCAAAAATTACTGAGGCAATCCAAACAGTTATCGACCGAGGAGATTTTGTTTTAGGCCAAGCTTTAGCCGAATTTGAAACCGCCTTTGCCCAAGCTTGCGGAGTCGAGTATGCTGTGGGAGTAGCTTCTGGCACTGCTGCTCTTGCCCTAGCTTTACAAGCTTACGGCATCGGCGCCGGGGATGAAGTGCTAGTCCCCGCTAATACCTTTGTCGCCACCCTCATGAGTGTTATTCAAGCGGGAGCCAAACCGATTTTAGTTGATTGTCACCTCGATACGGCCTTAATTGACCTGGCGGCGGCCGCCCGAAAAATTACCCCCAACACCCGCGCCATTCTCCCAGTACATCTGTACGGACAGATGGTATCACCCCAACAATTAGAGGATTTTGCCCGCAGCCATAATCTGACTATCTTTGAAGATGCAGCCCAGGCCCATTTAGCCAGTAGAGAAGGTTATCGCGCCGGCAGCGTCGGTGTGGCGGCCGGGTTTAGTTTTTATCCCAGTAAAAATTTAGGCGCTTTTGGCAATGGCGGAATGTTAGTGAGCAATGATCCCGAAATTAGCCAAAAAGCCCGCAGTTTAAGAAATTATGGCGCACCAAGCAAGTATTTTCACACTGATATCGGCACTAATAGCCGTTTGGACAGCATACAAGCCGCTATTTTAAACATTAAATTACCCCATCTGGAAGGCTGGAATCAATCCCGTCAGCGAGCGGCTAGAAAATATGATCAGCTTTTAGCTCCTTTAGGCAATAAGGGCATTTTACCCATAAGAGACGAAACCGAGATTGGTCATGTCTATCATCTCTACGTTATTCGCCTCCTCCCCCATTGTCTCGTTGATCGCCAACAACTACAAGAACAATTAACTGCCGTCGGTATTCAAACTGGCATTCATTATCCGATTCCTTGTCATCTACAACCGGCCTATCGCTACCTGGGTTATCAACAGGGAGACTTTCCCAATGCAGAGACTCTCTGTGAAGAAATTGTCTCTCTCCCCATTTACCCCAGTATCAGCGAGGAGCAGATTGAAATCGTGGTTGAACAGATCACTGCGATCATCGGGTAACATAAGTTTAGAATTTGTTACTAAATCGCCCTGTCCTATGCGTATTAGTCCTTCCTTATCCACCGTCTCCCGCAAAAATTGGCAATCTTGGCTGATTATCGGTTTTTTGGCGGTTATCTATGGTCCAGTGATCTTTCACTGGTACGATGGTTGGCTGAATAAATCGATCAGCACCGAACACGAATACTTTAGCCACGGCTTGATCGGCCTTCCCTACGCCGCCTATATTGTCTGGCAGAATCGTAAAAAATGGCAACGCCTCGAAGATCGCTCCCACCCCCTCGGAGCGTTTTTGTTAATTCTAGGAGCGATTTTCTATCTCCTCGGTTCCTCTGTTTGGGTTAGTATATCTTTCCCGATTATTTTAGCGGGAATCTGTCTCTGGTTAAAAGGAACGGAAGGTTTTAAATTACAGGGATTTCCCCTACTTTTAACGGCTTTAGCGACTCCTAATCCTATACCATACCTGATCGCTCCCTATACCCTACCCCTACAGGTTTTTATTGCTGCCTGCGCTGGTTTTATTCTCCAGCAAGCGGGTCTAGATGTCTCCGTTGACGGTATCTATGTGGGGGTAGAAGGTAGGACGGTGGAAGTCGCTCCCTACTGTGCGGGGCTGAAAATGTTATTTACCAGTCTTTACGTCACGCTGCTGCTGCTCCATTGGACTAACACTATCGAAAACGTCCGTAAAACCCGCTTTATGCTCCTTAGTGCCTTTGGAATTAGTGTCGGAGCTAACATCGTTCGTAACGCGCTTTTAGCTTGGTTTCACGGTACGGGACAAGAGAAAAAGTTTAAATTACTCCACGATAGCTGGGGGGGTGATTTATACTCCGTCTTGATGTTGTTACTGATCTTTTTGGTCTTCCAAATTATGCAGTATCGCGAGGCGATCAAAAAACAGTCCCTAACTCAAGAGGAAGGTAGCCAGGATGATTAGTCAAAAAATTCCAGACGAGGTAACTTTAGTGTTACACAAAGTCAAAAAAAAGCTACCTGGTAATTATTTACTGCTGTTATGCCTGCTGCTGTTCTTGATTTTAGGCGGTATCTTACCTAATTTAATTTCCGGCCATTGGTCTTGGCTGGATCAACCGAGAATCGGTAATATTCAGGAAATGCGGACTCTACAAGAATCGGGAATCAACTTCTCTAATCTGAAAACCATCGATCAGCAGCAAGGACAAATCGGTGAGGGAGCATGGTCGATACAGGTGGTGGAAAGTCCTGATGGCAAGAAGATCACCGTCCTTTTAAGGCCACAGCTTTACTATAAAAATCAACCGGGAGTAGAATGGTCAGATATAAGTTCTATTAGTCGTTGGAATCAGGGGGAAACAACCGAGCTATCAATTCCCACCCAGTCAGGAGGAAAGGTCACGGCTAGATTCTATCAGGCTTGGACACAAAGCACTTTTGCCGTAGTGCAGTGGTATGCTTGGCTAGGTGGTGGTCATTACGATCCCTCGGTGTGGTATTGGCTTGACCAATGGGCGCAATTAAAAAGACAGAGAGTACCTTGGATAGCCGTTTCCTTGCTGATTCCCCTGGATCCAACAAAAGAACTGCAAACTCTCACTCCCTTTGCTCTCAATCTCGCTGGAGAAGTTCAAAGTTACTTAGAAAAAAATGTCTTAAGTCAATTAACTTCTGTGCCTGAGACCAAAAAAGAAAAATAGTTTTTCCACCTATTAAAAAAAGACTAGCTCAAGGCACTTTTCTAGTTCTTAATAGCTTCTTTGTTCCTCTCCCACTAGATAACTCTCAGAAAATAAATTGATACATCTGTATGATTCCACCAATGCTCAACAAGTTTTTGCCAGTTAGTTTATTCAGAACTGGGGCCATGACCTTATCCGGGTTGAGTCTGACAGGGTTCTTATGGGTAATTCCCTCCGAGAGACTCAAAGCTCAGGGTCCTTTGTCCATACCCCAGACTCAACCCGGAGCCGGGTTAGAATTTTTGCCTCCCCAACCCCCTAATCCCACCTTTCCCGAAAACACAATTCCCCCCGCGGGCTACAGTCCACCAGTTTACTCTCCCAATAATCGCCAATCCCGACAAATTCAGACCTATCGACTCGATATAGGCGATCAAATTACTGTCTCGGTTCCTGATTTTCCCGAATTTAATTCCGCAGGGCCGGTGGACCCAGATGGTAATTTTCTAGTGCCGATTTTAGGCCGTATTCCAGTGATCGGCTTGACTTTAGACGAAGTACAAACTAAAATTAGCCTCGAATTGGGTCGAAAATATCTGCGGGAGAAACCGGAAGTCATTGCTGTTTTAACTAGCGCTCGTCCCGTCCAGTTAACCATTATGGGAGAGGTACAGCGACCGGGGTTTTATAGTATTGCTCCCAATACTTCCCTAGCGCAGGTACTTTTAGCAGCAGGGGGTGGCACTTCCAGAGCCGATCTGCGTTCGATCGTTGTCCGTCGGGTTTTATTCGATGGTACAGTATTGGAGGAAAAACTTGACCTTTATACTCCCTTGATCAAGGGAGACCGCCTGCCAGATCTGCGTCTGCAAGGGGGCGATGCTGTGATTGTTTCCAAGTTGGAAGTAGGCCAAGACACGGGATATAATCGCACACTGGTGGCTAGAACCACCCTCACTCAGCAGAATATCACCATTAGGGTTTTAGCTCCCCTAGTTCCTTCGGGAATTGCCCTAAGAAATGTTTCAATTCCTAATGGCAGTACCTTCCTCGATGTGGTGGCTAGCTTGCCAGTTTCCGATCGCCTGCGGATTAATGTCAATGAAGTGTCCCTACTACGTTTTGACAGTGCCAAAGGGGGAATTGTTAGTCAAACTTTGAGTCCGATAGCGGCAGTTAGGGGAGATATATCCCAAAATGTTCCCTTAGAAGATCAGGACGTGATTATCGTCACTCGCACCCTATTAGGGAAAATTTTCGCCGCTTTTAATATTATTACCCAACCTATCCGGGATATTACCAGTTTTACCAATACAATCCTCGACATTAGCAATCAATTCGATAACTTCCAATAATTCACAGGCAACTCGCTCCTTAACACCACTTCCTAAGCTAGGATTTCAAGGGCGAGAATCACTCTTGACCGCTAAAATGTAAAAAATCTGGGAATATATTAAAAAGCTATGGCTCTACCAATTGTTAAACGATTTTTCATCTCGCTAGATCAGAACAAATTTGTGGGAACATTCGTCTTCTTCGTCTGTTTGGGCGGTTCTGTGATCTTTGCGCTCCTACCCGATCCTGAGAAACCCCCCAGCTTTTATCGGGCAGTGGGACAATTAGCCTACCGGGTGCCGCCGCCAGCTTTTACCAGCACAGGAACCCAACTGCAAGAACAAGGGCGGGCTATTGACCGCGATTTACTGCTCTCCACCCGGGTATTGGTCAATACAGCCCAAAAACTGCAATTTAATCCAGGACAGATGGTTAAAATTCGCGATCGGGATTTAAAAATCACCTTCCCCGGAGAAGTAGAGGGACAAAAAAATAATAGCAACCAACCCCAAGAGGTACTTTTAGAGTTAACAGCCGACTCCCAGGCCAAGGCAGAGTTAATTCTCGAAACCTTGATGAAGGAAATGGTGGAATACAGTCGCTGGCTTAATACTTCCCAGTTACGCGCCCGCATAGAAGCTCTCAGTGTTCGACTTAACGAAGTCCAAAAAGATTTAACCAGAGCCGAAGAAAAATTTTATCGCTACATTAGTACCCAGGGTTCAGATTTATTGGCGATTCAAGACGGGAGTTTATTCGCCGCCATCACCAGCAGTCAACAGCAACAGCGAGAAATTCGCCTGGAGCTGCAAGGCATTCAAGGACAAATTGATAGCCTGAGTAAACAACTCGATTTAACCCCCGATCAAGCCTACACCTCCTCAGCCCTTAGTGCTGACCCGATTATTGCCAGTATCCGGGCGCAGATCTTGGGCACGGAAACCCAATTGGAGCGACTACAGAAGGATTTACGTCCCGAACATCCCACCGTCGTTAAATTACGCAAAGAACAGCAAGTTAACGAATCTCTCTTGCAAAAAAGAGCGGCTGAGGTGATCGGAAAAGATGGCATCCTGACCGATCTTCCCAGCAGTCGCATCCGTCAGCAAAGTAATCTCGATGCCACCCGTCAACAACTGGCAGCTCAATTAGTCGCCCTGCAAACCCAGCGCGAGGGTTTAATGAAACAATTAGAATCCTTAGTAAGTCAGGAACAGCAACTACGCGCCCAATACGAGAAATTCCCCGATAAACAGCTACAGCAAGCTCGTTTAACCCAAGCTGTCGCCTTTCAACGGGGCATCTACGAGAATATTCTCAATGCTCTGGTGGATGCTCAGGCTGCAGAAGCGGAAACCGTGGGTAGTCTCACCGTTGCCCAACCGCCGGTTGCTCAACAGATCGAACAGGTGTTTAACCGCAAGAATCGTACCTTGATTCTCTTGGCAGGTGCTGGTTTGGGAACTTTAGCTGGATTGGGTACGATTCTCCTATTGGCAGTGATTGATGATCGACTGCACAGTCCCCAAGAATTGCGGGAAGCTTTGGTCAGTCGGGATATCCTTCTCTTGGGACAATTGCCCATTGTCCGCAATTTAGATGGCGAGGAAATCGATCCGATTCTCGCTGATGCTAACGCCAATTATCTCCCCTACTACGAACGTTTACGCAGTACCCTGCGACTTGTGGGCGGCGGCGAAACGGTGAAAGTGGTTATTGTCACCAGTATTACTGGTGGAGAGGGAAAAACCGCCACTGCCTACAATTTGGCGATCGCTGCGGCTTTAGCGGGCCGACGGACTCTATTAGTAGAAGGAGATTTGAGAAGTATTTCTAAGGCCGAAGAAATCGGAGTCGAGCCTGATCCCAATTCTCTCTCAGAACCCCTACTTTACTACGGGGCGAAAAGTAAATCGATCCGGCTGGCCCCAGATATTGAAAACCTTTCCATTCTTCCTAGTCCCGGTCCGCAAAAACAAGCGGCGGCTATCATTGAATCAAGCGAATTACAATTAACTCTCAAAGATTCTCGCGGCCGTTTCGATCTAGTAATTATCGATACTCCTTCTCTGTCTAGTTGTAATGATGCACTGCTCTTAGAAGAACTAGCAGACGGGATTATTCTGGTAACTCGTCCAGCTATAACTCGTTCTAGTCTCTTGAGTGAAGCAACTGACCAGTTAATGGAAGCGGAAGTGAAAATTTTAGGGGCGGTGATTAACTACGTCGATATTACACCAACTCTCAACACCGCCGAACCAGGACTGCCCCCTTTAATAGTTACCCCACTACAGGAACAAACAGAGACAGAGGAGGTGAAAGTGGAGGTGTAAATGGGCTTACTTATGACAAAATCTTCTGGCTCGATCGAATTGTGGTTCTTGCCAGGAAAAAGCAAAATGACTGATACTATCTATGGTGGGAAAAGCGATGCGAATCGCTTCCATTTGCACTTCTAAGGAGGGACGATTGTTATAGGTTTGTCCCCATAAACCTGCTAAAGCTGGGATAAGACGATTTTTATTTTCCCTGCTTTCCACTACTCTTTTGATCTGATTAACTACACAGGTAGTATCGTTACAATTAGCGTAGGACATGGGATGCCATTCTAGGGAAGCGGGAAAACTATCCCAAGCTTGTAAACGGGAATCAAAACCTTGATTACCCACAAGACGATTCCCATCGGGAAAAAACACTGCTCCGGCGGGAATTCCCTGACGTTCCACCAGGGCAGAAAAATAACTAATATAATCAATGACACCCTGGGCAGCATGGGCAACCGCTAGGAACCAAAGTTCTAATTTGAGGCGATCAAAACGACTTTTAACTGATTGTTTCATCTCCTCTTCTAAAGGTATTCTTCCTTGCCAAAGAGGGGCGGTTTCTTGGGGATAAAGGCGATCAGCTTCGACGATATCATCGGGGGAAATTTGGCCACGAGTCAGATAGCGATCGATTAAAAATTTGCCCTTATTATTCAATCCTCGATTAATTAAAGCTTGTCGGGATGCTGGACTAAAAATCCATAAATCTTTGACATCATCAGCAACGGAATCGACTCCTGTTCCTCTGGGATAGCGAATATAATCAAATAAAACTCCATCGGGACGACGTTGTAAAATGGCTTCTAGGAGAATTAAATAATCCTGTCGCGCTTGATTGCTGTAGGGATCGACAAAAGTTTGGGATCGATCATCGACAAAAGAGGTGCTATCTTGTCCTTTACCATTGCGTGCTAACACCTCCTGTCGATCGGGTTTTAAGCTATAGGCATAGCCAAAATTGAGGCTAAATAACCAAGCATAAACCTTTAAACCGCGTTTATGTCCCTGTTCGATCGCCTGTGCTAATAAATCCACATTTCCAGCACTGGGATTTTTAATGACGCTATCCCAAACAGTGGGGTTATTGTTAGGAGGTAATAGGACTTGACCATCGGCAAAAACTTCCAGATAAACCGTATTATAACCTTTGGCCACGATGCGATCGAGGATACTTTCCATCGATCCGGGACGGGTATCACAGGAGTAGAGACGTAACCAGATCGCTTGTTCCTGTAACCAGTGTCGAGACCGACAAAAGCGCAATTGTTCAGCATATTTCTGTACTAAAATGTTATATTCTTGGGGCGAGGTTTGACGCAGATTTTCTTGTTGTTGGATTTCTGATTCGGACAGTTGACAATTATCATTGATAGCGAGACTAGAGTTAATCCCTAGAGGACTAATCCAGAGGATTGTAGCAAGAAAACAAAATAGTGATCGCAGATAATTAACTTTCTTTAACATAGTTGTTCACAGCGTTTGCTATTTTTTGTTGTTTTTATTTTCAGATAAATAGCCATTTTTCAGGAGAAAAGCGCTCAGAGCAGTGGGAAAGTCTGGATATTTTCCGATCACTGTATTTTCGCCATGGATATCGAGACCCCAATCAGAGTTTTTATCGTAATTAGCGAGAAGAAATTGCCAAGCTTCTTCGTATTCTCCTAGGAGAATTTTCTGTGCCACATAACCCGCCAAAATGCCATTAACTTCGGACTTTTCTTTTTTAGCTAACTGAAAGGCTTTCAACATTGCTGCTAAAGTTTTCCTTAATTCTTGGGGATATTTTCTGGTGACATCTGCTAATTTACCCTGTTGAAAAGTATAAATTTTGGAGGGAGGAAAAGAGGCGGCGTAGGAACTAAAAGCATATAAAAAAGCGTTATCAACGGTGATAAATTCATAACTATTATCTCCATCTAAATCTTCAAAGGAACCACCACTACCATCTAAAAACCCCGTTTCTTCTCTAAGAAATTTATCTTTTTGCCAAGTATAAATTACCAAAGATGTGCAACAGTGAGCGCCGCCGCTATAGGTGGAGACAATAATCTCATCGATGCCATTATTATCTAAATCTCTTAATTCCACATAGCCAGAACCAAAGGCACTATATTCACTATTTTGCTGATAAAGTTGCTCGTTATAAAAGATTTGATAAGAAACATTATTAATATCAGAATTGTCATCAATTTTCTCGTTTAGGTCGATGGGTTGATAGCTAACTTGTACCTTAATTTTACCCGATTTAATCACTTGATTTCTTAGGGGTTGACCGGTATCAAAATCGAGTTTAGTGACGGCTACACTTGTCGCAGCACTGCCCAAAAATTGAGATAATAAGCAGAAAATAAAGCAAGTTTTGCTAATATTCATCGGCTGATTCACAGAGAGAGATTAATATCAGTGTATCTTAGTTGTTCCTTCCGACAATCAGCCGTTAACTTTTCGAGAAAAACTATCTATTCCAACGTTTTAACGCTCAAAACTTGGGGGGGGGTGGCATCGGGGGGATAGAGAAAATCGAGGTTAACGTCGCGTCGGGCACCGGGGGGAAGTTCTATCTGTACTAAAGCTTCTCCCTGTTGTCCTTCCCGTTGAACGAGATGGAAAAAACGTTCCTCGGTGCGTCCCATTGCGTTACGATAGGTAACGCGCACTGCACCCCGGAAAAATACCGGTCCTTGGACGGGTTCAACAAATAGCAAGCGATCGAGATAATTATCTTCTTTAATTGGGGTTTGAATGCTCAAAGCCACCACTTGGGTTTTGCTAGTGTTGTTATATAGAGGTAAAGTCAGATAGTAGTGAACACCGTAGTTACCGTGAGCTTTAAAAGCCGTATCGGGATAACGCACTAACATGGGGGCGCTTTGAATTTGTCTGGTTCCGAAAGTAGCTGCTGTCACCGTACTTAAAGGATAGGCAAAAGCTTGACCGGGTTGAGGAGTGGTGAGATTAATTCCCCCTTTGGGATCGACAATGCGGGTTGCCCATTCCGAACCGACAGAAATTCCGGCGACGCGACCATAAAAATTTCTTCTTCCGGGAGACCACTGATCAGGGGGAGTGGGGGGAAAATCGCGAGGAGCGGCTAAATCACCTCTAACTAATAGGGTACGCCATTCCTCTAGGGTAGGGGGACGAAAGTTTTCTATTTCCCGATCTTCGATTTTGACTTTTTGGGGAACTTCGTAGAGGGCTAAATTAGCCATATAGATAGGGCCATCGCTGTAGAGACGCAGCAGAGTCGAGCGAGCGCTGCTTCTGGGGATAACTAGATCGAAGAGCATCCGACTTTCGCCGGGGGGAATGACGATCTGGGTGGGAAATTGGCTATCATGGCGACGACGAATGATATCGCCGGCTAAACGGGAACCAGGACCAGAAAAAACCTGGCCATTGGGATCTTCCACCAGAGAGGGTAAATCGACAAAAGGAGCATCGGCCGAGGTGACGTAACTGACTCCTTGCAGGATGCGGATAACGAGGTTTTTGGAGGTGGGATTAGTAACGATCAGTCCTTGGTGTAGATCGCGAATGGGATCGGTTTGACGGGCGATGTGGTGGGTGAAAACGTCAAAACGTCCTTGTAGGGGGTGATTGAGATGGGCTATGGGATAACGTTTTCCTTTACCGGGGAAAGTAGAAAGGAGAATTCCTTCTTTTTCTACGATTTCGGGACTATTGCTATTAAAAACTAGAACGTCATTCAGTTGACCGGGCAACTGACGCACTTCCTGATATTGGGTGATGAATTTCCTCTCTATCTGGGGCAGAACCGAGGCGGACTGAGCTAAAAGAATAGTGGGTAAGAAAGAAAGCATAGAGATTCTATATCTATAGGATCTAATTAAGGGTGAGTCGATGGAGAGATGAAGTTATAGAACAATATAAGCGAGTTTGTCCTAGCGATCGATAAGGAATCTTAATATATTTTTCAGGTCTGATCAAGTCCTGTCAGGGGTGATGTGAGCTGGGGATGGTTTTCTCGGTTAGCAAGGGATAAAAACCCCTGCTATTGCCGATTTTAACGGTTAAGTTGACAGTGAAGGGTAACTGCTCACCCTAACTTTAAATTTCGCCGCGAATCTCTTCGACGATGCCATCTCTAAGAAGGAGTTCTACATTCATTTTGGCCACTAAGTTATCGCCTTTTTCGACGCGGAAAAAGCTTTCTAGTTGTGCTTGGGCGACTTCTTGATTGAGTTCCAAGAGTTGTACCTGTTGCAATTGTTGCAGATACTGGTTTTTTTGTTCGAGAAACTCACTTTTCTGTTGATTGACTTGGATTTGAATATTATCAATCTGTTGGGCAGCCGCAGGGGGTAAGGGGATCAGACTCTGACGCTGAATTTCTGCGATCGCTCTTTGGCCTTGGCTTTCTAATTGTTGAATTTGTGCATCAATTTGCACCATTTGTGCTTGTAATTGCTGTTGTGCTTCTTCTTTCCAGCGCGGGGTCACGATTACTTTAATTGTCACCGGGCGCTTCAGTAATAAACTGGTTTGTGCGTCATCCATGATTCGCTTATCCTAAAAAGGTCTTTTTGTCAAGGGTTTGGAGAATATTTGCCAGAAATATTTACTTGGCAAACATCTCGTTAATCATATCGCGATAGCGTTGCGTTACTACCGGCCGTTTAATCTTTAAAGTTTGGGTCATCATGCCGTTTTCTAGGGAAAAAGGCTCTAAAATTAACTCGAAGGTTTTAATCTGGTCATCGGTACGATAACTGGGCCGATTTCTGACCTCGCGCTTTAATTCTTGTTGGTAGAGATCTAAGACTTTTTTGCTGTAGAGATCGCTAGAAAGAATCGTTGAGCGATCGCTGTGAGGATCGGGTAAATTTAAGGATAGTTTCTGTTCTTGGGCCCAATTGGCCAATATATCAAGATTAGGCACGATCAAAGCCCCCAAAGCTTTTTGATCCTGTCCCACTAGCATGATTTGGGAGATAAAGGGACTGCGTAAACAAGCATCTTCAATCGGTTGCGGTTCGATATTTTCACCATTGCTCAAAACAATTGTATCTTTGGCTCGTCCAGTTAAGACTAAATCCCCAGCAGCGGTTAACCAACCAATATCACCGCTATCAAACCAACCATCGGGAGAAATCGCTTTTTCGGTTGCTTCTGGTTTTTTATAGTATCCCTGCATCACCTGCGGACCACGAATCAAGACTAAACCGTGTTTTTCTGTGGGTAAGACTTCTTTGCTGTGTAAATCGACAATACAGATTTCTGTCTGAAAGACGGGACGACCGGCAGACCCGCGCAGGTTATGATCGATACGACGGACGGTAGCGACGGGAGAAGTTTCTGTCAGTCCATAACCAACTAAAATCGGGATTCCCGCAATCTCATAGAAAGTATCTAGATGTCTAGCTAAGGAACCACCACCACTAACGAAGATTTTAACTTTATTTCCCACTGCTTGGCGAATTTTGTTATAAACTAGCTTGTCACCGATGGCGTGGAGGGGATAGAGTAAGAGGGATTGAATTCTTGCTTTGAGTCTTTCTGTGGGGGAAGCGTGAAGGTGATCTAGACTGAGATTATCAGCGATGCGTTTAGCAATAACGTACTTTTCTGACTTTTCTAGAAAAAATTGCACCAATTTCTGTTTTTTAGCCGGTTGTTGACTAAATTGTTTTTGGATACCTTCGTAAAGAGATTCCCAAAGACGGGGAACTCCCACCATTAATTGGGGACTAAATTGCTTTAAATCGTTCTTAAAAGTGCGAATACTGGTATAAATCTGGGTGCAACCTTGAGCTAGACTGAAATACTCACAACTGCGCTCGTAGGAATGCCATGAAGGTAGTATGCTTAAAACTCGATCCCCAGGATCCGGTTGAAAGATAGCATTTAAGTTGCGTACCTGATGGAGCAGATTACCATGACTTAACATCACCCCTTTGGGTTGTCCCGTCGTCCCCGATGTGTAGATGAGGGTAGCCAGATCATTTTCTCTCTTGGTGATGGGTTTAAGGGTGTTCTCAGCCCCGATCGCCATTAGTTGCTTGAAATTTAAGGTCTGCACGGAAATCGCCCCAGTAGCGGGGTCTTCGTCGGTGAGCAGCACGATTAATTTTAGGGGCAATTCAGGGATTTTCGCCAGCAATTTCCCTAAAGTTTTGTTATTTTCAACAATCAGCGTCTGACTGTCACTATCAGCGAGAATATAGGCTAATTCCTCGGCATCTGCTTGAGCAGATCGTACCGCATTGGCGGCCCCGGCTGCCATGGAACCTTGGTCGGCAATAAACCACCGGGGACTATTATCGGCAAATAAAGCGACATTTTCGGTTTCTGTGACTCCTAATGCTTGCAAAGCGGCTGCAAATTGCTGAATTTGTTGATAAAGTTCCCGATAGGTGAGAATTACTTCCGGTTTACTGTGGGGATCGTGCAGAGCGATAATATTGGGGAAACGTTGGGCAACTATTGACCAAACTTTGGGTAAAGATTGAATATTTGAATAGTCAATTAGGGTTGTCATAGCAGTAGTTATAGTGGGTTACAAGGGTAATAACATATAGATTAACCATTCGAGGCTCTTTTTGCGGGTTCTCCTAGACAGTATTTCAACAGGTATCTGTCCTGCAAAGTTAATTTCCTAGTTTAGACTCGGAAAGAGGAGACTTTTCGGTTATCGGTGAACAGCAATCAGGGAATGTTACTGTTACTTAATACTGCTTACTGATTACGGAAAAGGTTAACGGCTTAGATGTATAATTAATTTTGCTTAGGTACTTAATATAGTTGTAACTAGCAGAAAAAACGATGATTGCTTTATCTAACTATAATAATCTCACTCCAGAAGAGTATCTTCAGTTTGAAGAAAAAAATCCCATTAAACATGAATATATCGATGGACAAATTTACGCCATGGTAGGGACGACGGATACTCATAATATTGTTGCGGGGAATATATACACAATTGTTCGTAATCATTTGCGGGGTTCCGATTGTCGGGTTTATTTTGCCGATGTGAAAGTCAGATTAGAGAAACGCAATCACTTTTATTATCCTGATATTCTTGTCACCTGTGATGACAGAGATAGGGAAACTGCTACCTACAAAAGGTTTCCTAAATTGATTATCGAAGTTCTCTCCGATTCTACAGAAGCTTTTGACAGGGGTGATAAATTTAATGATTATCAAACTCTAGAAAGTTTAGAGGAATATGTCTTAGTGAATAGTAAACACCAACGAGTAGAAACTTTTCGACGGGGTGAACAGGGTTTATGGATTCTGCAAACCTATCAGCAAGAAAGTTTTAGTTTGCAGAGTATTAATCTGACGGCATCTTTTCGGGATTTATACGAGGATGTCACCCTAGAAACGGTTAATGATACTCCCGAAAGTCCTTAAGAAAATCTCCTTCAACGATTAAACCCATGATTGCTTTATCTCACTATAATAATCTCACCCCAGAAGAATATCTTCAGTTTGAAGAAAAAAGTACCATTAAACACGAGTATATCAATGGACAGATTTACGCCATGGCAGGAACGACGGATACTCATAATATTATCGGACTCAATTTCACTTTTATCATTCGTAATCATTTGCGGGGTTCCGATTGTCGGGTTTATTTTGCCGATGTGAAAGTCAGATTAGAGAAACGCAATCACTTTTACTATCCTGATATTCTTGTCACCTGCGATGACAGAGATAGAGAAACTGCTACCTACAAAAGTTTTCCTAAATTAATTATTGAAGTTCTCTCCGATTCTACAGAAGCTTTTGACAGGGGTGATAAATTTAATGATTATCAAACTCTAGAAAGTTTAGAGGAATATGTCTTAGTCAATAGTAAACACCAACGAGTGGAAACTTTTCGCCGGGGTGAACAGGGTTTATGGATTCTGCAAACCCATCAGCAAGAAAGTTTTAGTTTGCAGAGTATTAATCTGACGGCATCTTTTCGGGATTTATACGAGGATGTCACCCTATAGGGAATGAAAAATAATTAAGGTACAACCTCAAAAGGTTGATTTCCATCCCGTTTAGTCTTTATCATCTAAAATATTTGTAAAAACTTCTTCTACTCGCTCAGATAAATCTGATGGCTGAAAATAAACTCGTCCAACTCTTCCTTTTAATTTTTGGTCTAGGGTTTCTGGAGTGGAAGAATTGGAAGATTGATTAGATAGAATGGTCAATCTCACTCGCTGACCTGCTAATTTAGCACTATGCTGTAAAATTTCTTCCCAAGTCCCCTCTAAAGTGTTTTGTTCCATAGATATTGATTTGAATTTCGTTCTTTACTCAGTGTAACAAGCAAAAGATAAAAAAACAAATTTCTAGATTTTTTTGGTCTTATTGTTTTTTACCGGGGGGAATAAAACGGATTTCAATTCTGCGTCTGCTTGCATCTGCGTCACGATTAACCGCGGCTAATTTACCCGATGGGAGGTATAACTGTCCTGCGGAAAAAGCTCGAAATTTGACGTTTTTCAGTTTACCGGTGTTTTCGATTTCTTGCACTACTGCTAAAGCTCGCATTAATCCTAAATCAGTGTTAGAACCGGGTACTAGCATTTTAACAGATTGTTTTCTGCTGGCAACCGATTCAATATTTTTATCGAGATTACTTGTCTGCTGTATTCCCTGTCCGTCGGTGTGTCCAATTACTTGAATAAAGTCGATTTCTCTGTCTTTGGTAATGGTTTCGATAGCGGGAATAATGCGCTGACGAATATAGGTTTTTAAAGCTGGGTTTAATTCAGCACTTCCCGACTGAAATTTGAATTTTCCTGATTTTTCATCGATAACTATCGGGGTTGCTGTTTGCAGTTTTTGAAGTTTTCGATTTGCTTCTTCGAGATACCTAATCAGTAGATATCTCCAAGAGTGATAAACCAATCACAGCTTGCTTTTATGCTGTGTACTAACAAAATAGTGCAACGACTGAAATGTATGTCTTTCATTGCTAATTTAATTTTATAAAAAAACTATGAGCTAAATAAAATAATTTTTATTTAGCTCAACTCCTTTGCTGGAAACATTTTCAGTCTTAAAATAATATTATGGAGGTGTCTAATGGTCAACTGGCTATTTAATTGCTTACATTTGAATAAATTGTCTAAATCTCTCCCTTAATTCCTTCTTAGAGACGATAATGAAGATAAATTCGTTATGTCTGCTTGTCCTATTGAATAAATTTAATCACTTATTTTTGGTGTTCTCTCTTATATTTTTGCATAAATGGGATGCTCTCGATGCTCCCGTGTTTTGATTGATTGACAAACCCCTACTTTTTGTGGATAATAAAGCAAAGACGGCCAAGAGCAACATTTGGCTTATCTTCAATATTTCGCTTATCTTCAATAATTCTAAAAGTCGTATCTCCTAGATTATATAAAAAGGGTTGTAAATTGTAAGTTCTATCTCCTGCAAAAATTTCGTTTTCGCCAAAACTCCAATCTTTCCACCAAGACGGGGCTTGATATGGTCTTGATGAGCCAGAAATTTTTTCGGGAAACACATCAAAAATTAAGCGATAAACGCCAATTCCTTGAGGATTATTGTCAAGATTTATTAAAGCATTAAATTCTAATTGACTATTCGTAGATTGCCAATTCGTTAGTTGAAGGGGAATCAGTGAACTTTGGGAATCTAATTTTTTAAATTCTTCTGTGTTGTTATTAAAGTCATTATCACTATTGAGTTGATAACTAGCAGAATTAGCTAGTGGCAAAGTATAGAGCAGAGGATTATAGTTGAGTCTATATTTTAAAGAAGTCTCTTTTGGACTATCATTGCTTGTTTGACTAGGAATAATAAGTCGTTCTACATTTTGAGGATTGTCCACTTTTATCACTATTCTACCATCATTAATCACTTCTACTCGTCTAATTCCTGATTTCTGAAGATTATCCGATGTCGGAGAAGAAGATGGTTCATTGTCATTAATTTGCAGTAAAGCAGGTTTTTCAAAAATTTGAGTGGAGAAAATAACAAAATTTTCAGAAGGAAAATTAAGTCCTGTATTTTGACTTTCCGATTTGATTTTATCGAAATATTGTTTAACCTGAGAATAGCGACCTAACACTAAGATATAAAAGGGATGATTTGTTTTAACACTGGGATAACGAATATTATCTAATCCAACATCATAAATATCCCCCAAAAATTCACTTTTGACTGCGATAATACCGACGGCGTAACCATCCTTCAGGAGATAATGATCTTTGAGTTGTGCTACTAAGTCTTCCCATTGGGCTTTTTCTTGATATAAATCCGTCACAATAACGTAGAGGGAATTGGGTGGATCAGTCTTTTGGGGTGCGATAATTTTATGAGTCGCCGCATCTCTTAATTCAGGTCTTCCCCCACTATAAAACCAGGCAGTTTCAGCCGATTGATGATTGATCGGCTCCTTGAGTCGCTGAGTCCCAAAAACATAAAAGGTAGGAGATGGCGTGACGGGAAAAGCTGTATTTGTCGCACTTCTTAATAATCTTAGGGTTCTAATATAGCGACTGTTGCGATCGCTGACAAACCCTTTCATAGACGGCGTACCATCAATTTGAATGATGATTTTTTCTGGTTTGTCAGGATTTGATGATATTTTGGCAGTGGCAGTCGGGGTTGATAGCTCAGGGCATGACCAATTTTCATGCTTAGGACAACCGACTAGGACTGTTCCAAGTAAAATTAGAAGGACAGGCAAGACAAGTTTTTTCATGAATGTAAAGAATTGTTGCGAAAAAGTAAAAAACTTATTAAGTAAATTTAATTATTGTGGACAAAAAATCTTTCCCTTGCTAGGATAACATCAAAGCGGCGGGTTTAGATCATTTTATTTATCCCGATTTTTTCTTAGACTCATTAATCCCAGTTATTACAGTAATGAATGAGCAGAATTCGATTCTACCAGAAATTACAGGTCTTGCGGCTGGCATCATTATCGGTGCGATGATAATGGTAATCGGTCGGATGCTATTTGGCAATGGCATCATTCCCACCTATACCAGCAATTGGATACAAAGTAATTATGATCCTGCTGTTTTCGTTGTGTGGGTGACTTCTAGTGCGTTTGCTGTTATCTGGTATCTAATATCTCTTAAGTGGTGGCGAACGTTTACCGAGAAAGAATTCGGCCAAGCTCGATTTTTTTGGTTGCTGTTGTTTGTCTTACCCTTTTTGAGTTTCATTATTTCTTTGTTTATCTGGGGAAAGGATGGTAACAATAATCTAGAAACCATAGCTTTGGTTTTTTTTAGCTTGATTTTACTATTAGGAATGTGTTCCAGTTACTGGCTATCTACCGCCCTTAGTACCCCTCCAAATATGCGTCGTGTTGTTCCCCTAGTTGGTTTGTTTCCTCGTTTTCGTTAGAAATTAGTTTAGAGGTTATTAAAACGTTATGTCAGTTTACGTTATTGCCATTGGTGGAACAGGGATAAAAATTGTAGAAGCCTTATGTCATCTAGCAGCAGCGGGTATTTACACTCAAGGTGAGCGTATTCCAAAAATAGAAATTCTCTTTGTTGATCCCGACAAGGGTAATGGCAATCTTAAAGAGGCCGATGGTGCGATTGCGACCTACCAAAATTGTACTAAAAATATCGATCAAGGAATTAATCCCACTCTTAATTGGTGGATGCAGACAAAACTCGAATTTTTAGGGTTGTGGACTCCCTTTCAAAAAGCAGATGAATTTCGTTTGAGAGATGTCTTTAAATACGATAACTACAATGGAAACAGGGAAGTTATTCGTCATTTATTCGATGTTCTTTACACTGAAAAAGAGCGAGATGTCTTGTTAAAAGATGGGTTTCTAGGCCGACCCGCTATTGGTTCAGCGATTATGACTCAACTTCGGCAAAATGTGGCCACTAATGAGAGTTGGAAGGAATTGATCGGCAAGATTGATAGCGATCTTAAAACAGAAGCAAATAACCCTCCGCAAGTTTTTCTTTGTGGCTCAATTTTTGGGGGAACCGGTGCATCGGGATTTCCTACATTGGGTCGTCTAATTGCTAAAGAATTGGATAATCCAGAGACAGGAAATCTCCTCAGAAAAGTAAAATTGGGTGGCTTATTAATGTTGCCTTATTTTCGCTTTCCCTCTAAGGAAGATAAAGAAGCCGTTTTTGCTCGTTCTGAGGAATTTATTCTGAAAACAGAGGCCGCCCTAAGATATTATGGGACACAAGATTTGAAGTTTGATACTATTTATCTGTTGGGAATGCCTACCATGACTAATGTAGAGAAGTTTAGTAAAGGGGGAAGTGACCAGAGAAATGATCCTCACGTTTTGGAATTATATGCAGGTTTAGCCCTAAGAGATTTTATTTTTACCCCAAAACCTAATGAAAGACAGGTTATTTTGCTGAGTCGTAACAAAGATAATGAGATCAGTTGGGAGGATGTACCTGATAAGGATGAAGTTCGTCGAAAGTTAACTAATGCCGTCCGATTTGCCTATATTTGGTTATCGAGAATTGTTCCAGGATTAGAACACGCTAAAACCAAATTAGGTGAGGTTGACTTTGCACTTAAATTTTATGATCGGGAAAGCATTAAAAAATCGGGCGAATGGGATCGAATTAATGCCATCAAAGTCTGGTGTGAAGCTTATCTCAAATGGCTGGGAATTCTTCATGCTAATGGTATCGGTTTAAGATGGTTTAATGTTACAGCTTTTTACAATCAAGGCAATTTGATCATAGACCATTCAAACTTTCCCGATCTAGTAGAGAAAGGTCTGGATAAAGAAATTAACATTCGTATTAGAGATTTAAGCAAGAAGGACTTACAAGGAATTGACAACGGGACAACGGGACTGGCTAAAGCTCTGTATAAGGTTTTATCGGAAAAAAGTATTTAAAAGCATTAAGAGGAGATGGATTCAATGAGTAGCTCTTTTTTACCCCCCTTGAAATCACAAGCGCGTGTCAAACCAGGAGAAGCGGGAAAATGGCAACCCCAAGCAGGAATCGCTTATACAGAGGTTGCAGATAGTTTAACCCGCCCCGAGATTGGGACTAATACTCAAAGTATTAGTTCAATTCCCGATATGTGGGCAAGACCGTTACTTGTGGATATGGTGTTACGGGATCAAGAATATCCGCTTCATAGTGCCATTAAAGCCCAATGGAAGGGGATGTTAGCGGCGATCGCCCTAGCAGAGGTGAAACGGCTTAAACTACAAGCCCAGCTACTAGATTTAGATACGCTCCAAGCCGATGCTTTGATCAAAGCATTAATCGCTCTATCACCTTCCAGTCAAAGAACGGTTTATCAGTCAACAGAAAGAAGTAAGGGGGAAAATCGTAACCCTTGGCACAAAATCTATGTTTTTCTGCTGAATGGACAGTCTGTGGGCATGACTTCTCCCGCAACCTTAGTCTGTCCTGCCGAAGAGGGGAACTGGGAAGGTATTCCTTGGTATGCAGATGGACGCTTACATTCTCCCTTGGACTCCAGTGAATATTTAACAGAAGATGACAAAATTCAATTATGGTTGTGGTTAGATAACTTAAAAACTCAGCTTGACAGTCAAAGGGGGGTAGATTCTGCCAAACTTAAAGAACTTTTGAATGAATATAAAAATGAACTAGCACAGGAGCTAACGATTGATCCTAGAGGGCAAACTTTTAGACCTAGTAGAAATGTTGCCTATTTTGGAGTAACGCTTACTTTAGGGGATTTAGATGCTCTCAATATTCCAATTCAAGCGAAAAGAAATCCTTCCAGTGTGAGTATTTTAGCTTTAGGGAAGTCAATGAATGAAGAGGTTATTTTCATTCCAGACCTTGAGCAATTGAAAAAACAATGGCCAACCAAACAAGCTGTTGATATTTGGATCTATGATACGGTCAGCGCCGCTATTTTTGATAAAGCCGAGTTTATCAAACAATATAAAGGAAAAGTCAAGTTTCTCACAGAAGATGACATCTTTACAAAAACCTTTTTCTATTTGGAAGGAGAGGGAAACTTACCAGGGGCATTACTCCCTGAAGACACAAGGGAGATCACTTATACGGTTGATGAACAAGAACGTCATTTAACCCCTTTATTACCGCTAGAATCTGAAGTGCTTAATTATTTTAGCTCAGAAGAACTCATTAAGCGTCTTGCTTTTAATCCGACGACCATTGGCAACCAATCAGCCGTCAGAGTATCTTTAACTTTACCCTTATCTGGGGGAGACTTTACCATTCACAGAGAGTATCCTATTGAAGTTAACAATGCAATTACAGCGAAACCATTCTTAGAAATTTGGCCGAATTTTAAAGCCCCGAACTGGAAAGCGTATTATGCGCTATATTTCGACAACCGCACCGAAGCGACCAAACAAAATAAAATCTTTCGAGCCGTTTTTCCTGAAGCAAGAGAAATTCATCCCCTTGAGCTTAAAAACTTCCAGATTACTCGTTTAGAGAGTTTCCCTGATTATATTAATTGTCAGGAAGAAACAGGGATTTCTCAAGGGTTAATTTTGTTGAAAACACCTCCTAAAGTGGGGGATCAAAATCCCAATAAAACATGGACAGTAGGCGTTGATTTTGGTACATCTTTCACCAATGTCTATTATCACATTAATAATGTGCGCGAAGGTGTCACCTTAACGCCTCTGCATCTTCAAATCACCCAAGCTACTCCAATTGAGCGTTTTAGAATTTTGTCTGCTTATTTTATGTCAAGTAAAGACGAAAAGTTCCCTCTTTCCTCAGTTCTTACTATTAGAGGAAGTAAAGAAGAGGAAAGACCAATTTTAGATGGCCGTATTTATATTCCACAAGATGTCAGAGCGTTTGACCCCACTCAAGATGATATTAAGACCGAGCTTAAATGGAAGCTTGAGAATATTGCTTATAATCGCACCTTTCTAAAGCATTTAGCTCTTTTAATTACGGCTGAAGCGGCGAAAAATCATGTTAAAAAGATCAATTGGTCTATTTCCTATCCCTCGGCCTTTTCTCGCAGTGACAAAAACCTCTATAAAATGACGTGGCAACGAATTATCGAGGATTTAGGCAAAACGACGGGAATTGACCATAAATGGTTAGACAAAGGCAACCCCTATCGTGCAGAAAGTTTAGCATTAGCCCATTATTTTGCCGATGAAGAAGGAAAAGACCTCCTTTATACCACCTGCATTGATATGGGAGGGGGAACGTCCGATATTTCTATCTGGGTTGGTAATCGTTTGATTCATCAATGTTCGGTACAGATAGCAGGAAGACTCCTCTTTTCCCAATTTTGGAAAAACCGACCTGATTTTCTTAATCAGCAATTTAATACAGATTTAAGTGATTTAAGCAGTAGTTTGCAGGATGAACACTTTTTCGTGAAACTTGATGGCTTATTGGCGGCCGAAGGAAGCAAGTGGTTAGAACGCAATCGAACGCTGATGGACGACGATACTGATCTGCAAACGATTGTACAACTTTCTACACTAGGAATTTCAGGTTTGTATTACTATATCGGTCTTGTATTGCGTGCTTTAGACATTGAGGAAAAATACACTCGTAAGCTGAATACGCCAGTCTATATTGGGGGAAATGGCTCTCGGATTCTTAATTGGTTGGATTTAAGTGGAAGATTTAGTCCAGATTGTGAAACTTCTCTCCTTTTTAGCCGATTGCTCAGTAAAGCATCAGGATTTGAGAACAAAAAAGAACCTACTGTCCTCAGTTCTAAACCGAAAGCAGAAGTCGCTTGTGGCTTAGTTTTAGATCAAAATGTGACTCGTTTAACGGGATTACAAGATGATGATGAAGTGATTTTTGCAGGAGAAGATTGTGAGGTGAATGGGGAGGCTTTTGGCTGGCAAGATCGCCTTGATTTAACTCAATTTCAAAAAATTGAAAGCTTTAAGCTGGTTGGGTCAGATGATGAGGAGGTAGGATTAGCCAATCTTCAGAAATTTCTAGAGGATTTTCAACAAGCTTTTAAGGAGTTAAAAATCACCAGTATTAAACCGCTCAAACAGTATGACGATGAACAATGGCGCAATAGTCTCTGGACAAATGTTAAGCGTTCGGTAGAATACAATTTAACGAATTTAGAAGGTCGTAACTCAGAGGATGTCAGGGTTGAACCTCCCTTTATCTTAGGGTTAAAAGCCTTATTAAAAGAATTAAATAGCAGACTATAGGAGGAAAGGAACGATGAGGGTTAGAAAAACATTTCTGATACTTTATTTAGCAACGGGATTATCTGCGGGGTTGTTAAATGGTTGTAATCCGTTTAGCAATACTCAAACTCAACCATCTCCTTCTCCTACAGAAACAAGTAGTCAACCAGTAACAGATAATCAACAGACTCCTGCTATTGAAAATCTAAAGACACTGCAACAAAAACGCGCGGCTCTGGATACTTTTGTTGCGAATATTACAGTTACAGAAAGTGGAACAAAAGTAGAAAATCCTGTAGATTATGCTGAGGCAAAAAAAATTGTTGATGAACTTGCTAATGCTTACAAGACATTTAAAGATAGTTTATCTGATGATATTAAAACGAAAATCGGTTTTAATAATATTGATTCAAAGATTGAACCTATCCTAGAAGGAACTTCTCAACAGCGAAAAATTCTAGAAGATTTAGCAAAAGCGCAGTACAGTGAGGCTCAAAATAAACTATCTCAATTAGAAATTGATAGCCAGCCTATTTATCAATCAGATATTGATGGAGAGGATGGTTCAAGACAACGAATTGCGACTAAAAAGCTATTAGAGAACATTCTAAATGTAACCAAACCTCTCGCCACTTTAAACATTGATAATTCATCAACTCAAAATCCGATTACCTCAAATTCTCCTACTAATTCTCTAACTACAGATGATTTAAAAACTCAATTAGAACAACTTAAGAAGGATATTAATCGTAATAATTGGGTATGGCCATTATTCAATACTCTTGCGTTACTTTCAGTTCCCATTAGTTTTATTTTTTTATGGGATAGAATGGGTAAGATTGTTCTGATTCACAAATTTCAGAAAACAGGAAAACCAGAAACAGATATTCAACAATTTAAGAATGAGATAGTCGCTATTAAAACTAATCTTCAAGAAATGAGCAATGAGTTGAAAAAATACTTAAAAAACAATGAATCAAAAAATGAATCAAAAGAAGAATTGGAATTAACCTTGCGTAAAATTGATGAAGTAAAGCGCGATCTTGAAAGGATTTATCATGATGTTATTTTACAGCATCTGGACACCTTAGATCCGACTCAAGATTTAATCGAAAATTATGCAGAACGTCCGACCCGCAATTTTTCAACACCTCAAGACAATTTCTCCTTTCAGCAACTAGGTGATCTTAATACCAAACTCGATAAATTATTGCAAATTAGTCAACGAAATCAATCACCAATATCCTCTAGCGAAAATAGTACAACCTTAGACCAAATACTACACTTAATTCAACCGTTAGAATCTCAATCGCAAACCTTACTTTATGAAATTGAACAATTAAAACATAAATTAGTTCAAAAAAACGAAAATATAGACTTTAAGTATGTAAAAGATAAACTTGATGATCTACTGCAACACTTTCAAGAGAATTTTAGGAATTTAGCGACAAATTTAATAGATGAACATGATCAACGCCGAAAACCACTTGAACCGTTCAATTCAGGAGAAGTGGAACAGTTGCGTGAGCTAAATCAGCAACTAAATCAAAGCTATCAAAATCTTTCTAGTTCTTATCAAGACCTACGACAACGATTGCAGACGGTAAACATTGAAAAAGTACAACTAGAACAACAAGCTACAACTCTAAATAGTCAGGTAAACCAGTTACAGCAAGATAAAAAAGATTTAGAGTTAAAAGTTGAGAGAAATGTCCAAGATATCGAAGAACTTAAAAAAGAGATTGAACGACTAAGAAAGCTGCTTACAAAAGAGGCAATTGAGACAGTAGATATTCCCTTGCAATGGCGAAGCATAATCAATTCCTATAATCAGTCTCCAGATGCTATCTTTAATATTCATGAGGTACACAAACAGGGAGAAGTGGTTGAGAAGGAAGACACAGGAATGAAAAGATGGAAAAATTCTCATGAACCTGTTATCCTGACTCCCAATCAATCCCCCGATGGATTTTATGTTATCTCAGTAGGAAGTGATTATTTACTCTTTCCGAAACAACACGCAATTGCTGAGTCTCAAGAATTCACGGCATCTGCTTTATTTGATGGCTATAAAAGCGGCAACACCAATAAATTTACCTTAATTTCACCTGCACAAGTTACCCTGGTTAGTGGCAGTGGGATGTGGCAACTGAAACACAAAGGAAAATTAGAATACAATTAATGTAAGCTAACAAGCTCAAATATTTTAGATAACTTCCCGTATTTATCAATAATAAAGCGACGAATTCTCATTAACACATCTCGACCAGTACCACCTAATCTGAAATCCAAACTACCGACTGGGGTTTGATAGCTTGATTGGCAGTTAAACGACACTGATTTAAGCGTGCCAGTCGGGGATAAACGTGCCATTCTGCTCCCTGAATATCGGTATTTTTAGCACTTTGGCTAGATTGCCAGGGAATCGCTTTTAAAACTGCGTCTATATCTTCCTGACTGCGAATTAAAATCGGTTCTGCAATCGGTTGGACATTATCAGCAAAGGGAACTAGATAAACGGAATCGTTATTTTTTAAACTATCGCGAATAATTTGACCGAGGCGCGTGCGTCCTTCATTATTAAAGTTAACACTACCGGTAAGATCGATCGCTAGGATAACATCTCGTCCCTGCCAACGAGCCACCAAATCTAATCCGAGTTTTTGCCAATCGGTAAGCGGTTCCCCGGGGGATACCGTTAAACATTCAGCACTTTTCATCTAACCTCGTCCGAGAGTGAAAAATTGAGCTTATCCCTATCCTTACCCCATTGTACTAAAAAATTAATACTTCTTAAAAGTTTTTTTCGCTTTTATTCTCGATTTACTATAGATTATTATCAATAGCAACCATAGATTAAACTAAATTTCTCTGACTTGATTGGCAGCATAGATTAATATTATCGGTGCATCTCACATTTGCAGAAATAACGACAATTATCACATATATATCAGCAGCTGCCTGTAAGCATCTCAAAGAAAAGCTAATGCGTTCTGGGGTTTGGGTAGGGCTGTTTTTCTTTTTTTTGCTACCTTTAATCGCTTATGAGGTAAGCTAGGGAGCAGGGGAGTACAGGTTTTTGCTCTCATAGTAGGTTGATTCATGAATCAGCCTACAAAGCACGACGTTTTAAAAATTTTTCAGATATTTATTGCGAGAAATCGACTAAAAACTTTGCCAGATAAGGATTTGAGAGAATGAAACGACCCTACCTTCCTTAATAAGGGAGGTGCCGACAATTTTTAACATTTACCTGCTTAGGTACTTAATATAGTTGTGATTAGTAAAAAAACGATGATTGCTTGATCTAACTATAATAATCTCACCCCAGAAGAATATCTTCAGTTTGAAGAAACCAGTCCCATTAAACAGGAATATATTGATGGACAAATTTACGCTATGACAGGAACTACTGATACTCATAATATTATTTTGTGGAATACATAAACAATTCTTTGTAAATGTTGACTAAATGGTTTCTATTAGTTTCAATTTGATTGGCAAATTTAACAGTCTGTAGATCATTTTGAGTGATAACGGAAGATAAGGCAATCGCAAAAGATGTATCTAAAAAAACTTCATTCATTATTCAAAAAAAGTTTTACCATAAAATTGCGATCGCCTGATCATAATACTTTAGATTGGCAAACTTGAGATGAGGAATCAGAGGAAATGGTTGATGAACGCAAATGCAAAGCAGAAAGCTTTCCTATTTAACTCCTCAGTCACCTACTACTGTAAACCTACTGGAAGCATCCTTACTACCCACCCCACTGGACAGAAGAAATAGATAATTTCAGATTAGAATTGAGCTTGCTGTTTCGCTCTAAAGTAATCTACAATGCACAGGGACGAAGTGTTAGACATCTTTTAGCTCTTCAAACCTTGACAAGAGCCGATTAGGAACTAAGAAAATCATTTTAATACGAAAGTTTCTCGGTTTTGTTTCAATCTTGATCAATTTTGGTTGGCAATTATCTCCATTCTTATCCTTAGATTTGACGAAAGCAAAACAGGTAAATTCAATGGATTTAATAAATTCAAGGAGCTTCTTGGTTGGATAAATTTCGGACAAGACCAAAGGTTGATCTCGAATTAGAAGATTTTTGCCACCCATTAGTATATCGAAGTCTGCTCCCTCAGCATCTGTTTTGATACAGGAAACACTTAGTAACGGATAATCAGACATCAATTTGTCTAAAGTATTTACCTTGACTGTCACCTTGTTCTCTTGGGGACTATACCTGACCAGCGAATTTAGTTCAGGCATTGAGTTCAAATTAAGATCCATAGTGCCAGGCTCAGAAAAAAGTGCTTCTTCTAGAATATGACAATTGTGAAACTGGGAAAGATTTCTCTTTAGGTGTTCAACCATTCTCGGATCTGGTTCAAAGGCATAAACATGATTAGATGAAGGAGCAGCCAGTAAACTGTAATAACCAATATTAGCCCCAACATCAATAAAGTCTTTATTAATATCTAAGAACCGATGAAGGATAATTTCAGATCCCCAATCTAACTTGCTTCCCTTAAGGAAAATTTCCGTTCCGAATCGACTATCATAGGGCAGAGTCATTTCTACATTATTAAATAGAACCATCTTCTGATTGAGTTTGGTTATCTTATAAAATGCTCGTACTACATAGCGGTATAGGAAATCCCAGCCACCAATCTCTCGAACCAATCCAAGAAAATAATTGAACTTATGCAAATAAGTAGTCCCTTTCAACATATACTCTCACTTCAAGTTAGCCATGAAGGCATCTAAGATATTAATTATAGCGTTTCCTGTTCGCAAGAGGTACATTGTCGATGGTGAAAAGCTTAATTAGCAAAGGTTTAACTGTGCCACACAGGTGTGAGAAACGCTATATACCGCTTGTCCTACTATCCCACCTCGAAGGGTTCGACACTCCCTCAAGAAAACCCAATACCGCACTGTATGCTTTAATCATTATCGGCGCTTAGGTACTTATGAACTATGGCACTGATATTCTCGATTTTAACTAAAATGACTATAGTTATGAATCGTGAAATGTCATGTTAAAAAATGTTAAGCCTTCCTTCCGATTGTTGTTGACAGCCTTATTGTTAACTATTATTTATTCTTTTTTCTCACCTGCGACAACGAACGTGCCAACACCGCAGCCAATAAATTGGAAAATTGTCATTGCTCCACAGTTTGATGATGCTGAATCTTTTTCGGAAGGATTAGCTAAAGTAGGAATTGGGAAATCATTTGTAGATAACACTTATGATTTCCAAGATGTAGATAACTATGGTTATATTGACTTAACAGGTAAAATAGTAATTCCTCTCCAATTTAAACAAGCAGGGTATTTTTCATCAGGTTTGGCTTGGATTGGTATAGATTCTGACAGCAATGGAATTGTAGAGCGCTATGGTTACATAGACAAAACAGGAAAAACTGTAATTGAGCCACAATTTGAGCAAGCTGGTAACTTTTCATCGGGATTAGCACCGATTAAAATTAATAATAAATGGGGCTATATTAACAAGCAAGGAAAAATAATAATTTCTCCTCAGTTTGATTCAGCATCAGAATTTGCTCAAGGGTTAGCTGTGGTAGGAAAAGAGACTGAAGACCCAGATTATTCTTACCAACAAAAGTACGGTTATATTAACCAAAAAGGAGAGCTAGTTCTTCCTTTTAAATTCTCCATTGCTTATAACTTTTCTGAAGACTTAGCCGCTGCACAATCTCAATCTGGTAATGGATATATTAATCAACAAGGCAAATTTGTCATTAATCATCCTGATTTTGATACTTTTGTTTCGGGAAATTTCTCATCAGGATTAGCCTCTGTAGAACTGAATGGGGGGCAATGCTCGGCTGTCAATTATTGCGATTATAGCTATATTAATAAAACTGGGGATGTAGTCATTAAATCGCCCAAAGATGATCCAGAAGATGATATAGATTTCACAGGGGCGCAGAGTTTTTCTGAAGGTTTAGCTACTGTAGCCACCAGTGGTGGAGGTAGAGATGCCGGCGGCTGGTATCCTGCTACTAATTGGGGTTATCTCGACAGAAACGGCAAATTTATTATTTCTCCCCAATTTGATCATGCGGGCAGTTTTGCTGAAGGTCTAGCACCAGTAAAAATTGAAGGGAAGTACGGTTATATTTCTCTTGGGGCAAGAATTATCAAAAATAAGGGGACTTACCCATTGACAAATTAGTAAAATACTCTATTAATAAAAAGTTTCCTCCACCTCCTTAACTAAAGCAGTTTAATCACCTCAATTGGGGCATAATTAGCACAGAAGACGGTCTAGCGCCCTACCCAACTGGTTTCTAGCACATTTAAGGTAAAGGGGAAATTAAAAATTGTTGCTATCGTCGAGCCAAACGTCTAGAATGGTCATTAATTTTTGTGCATGGTCGGGTCTTCTAACCGAAGGCATTGACGAAAAACACATTGTATCTGTCCTAGAGGCACTATGAAAAAGCTTAAGCAATACTGGACTGCTCAAGCACTGGAAAAAGACTTAGGTGATCCTCTCAATCCCGATAACCCTCTATCCTACAAGCGGGTGATCGAAATTGACGAGAGCGAAGAATTTCCCCACGAGGAAATTCGCTGGTTATACGACTGGAAACTCCAACACTACTACATTCCCACCGATTGCGGCGGTGAATTCACCTCTTTTGAAGAATTTGTCGCTTTTGTGCGGGTACTGTCTCGACGGGATCAAACTATCGGCATCGCTTTTACCACCCTATTCTGGTCGTTTTTAAACTGGATGGCGGGAACCCCAGAACAGAAACAGAAGCTCGCCCGTTTTATCATGGATGACTATGGAGCGCTCTGTCTGGGTTACTCGGAAAAGGAACACGGCAGCGATCTGATCAATGGTGATCTGACTGCGACGAAGGTGGAAGGAGGTTATATTCTCAATGGGGAGAAATGGCCGATTAACCGGGCGACCATCTCTGGAATTTCCTTTATTTTGGCGAAAACCGATGCTAACGGCGGGCCGAAGTGTTTAACCCTATTTATGGTGGATAAACGGCAATTAGACCCCGAAAAATACTATAATTTGCCGAAAATATACACCCATGGTGTGCGGGCCTCGGATATGAGTGGCATTGGTTTTAAAGATTGTTTCGTCCCCGATTCCATGCGTTTACGGGAGGAGGGAGACGGTTTAGAATTAGCCCTGAAAGGTTTCCAGATTACCCGAATGTTGTGCGCTGCTTTTTCCCACGGGGCAGCCGATACCGCTTTAAGAACTACCCTCGGTTTTGCCGTTAATCGGGTAATTTATAACAAAAATGTGATGGATTTGCCCCAACCCCGGCGCACTCTCGTGGATGCTTTCCTTGACATCCTTATTTGTGATTGCGAGACGATTCCGGCTGCGAGAGGTTTTCATATTATTCCCGAACAGTTTAGCGTCTGGGCTTCGGTGGTAAAATATTTTGTTACTGTCCGTCTGGAGGAGATGGTTAATAGTGTTTATGTGGTCTTGGGATCGCGTTTTTATATGCGAGAAGAACACGAATTCGGCATCTTCCAGAAGCTATTGCGGGATAATTCGATTATCAGTATGTTTGACGGCAGTTCGATCGTCAATCTTCATGCTTTAATCCTACAATTGCGTCCTTTAACCAAATATCGGGCTAAACGCAACTCGCGCACCATGTCGGCGTTAAAAACCCGTTTAGAGACGATTTTTAGCCTAGAAAAGTCAGTTCCTCCCTTTGAACCCAATAATTTAGAATTATTTGGCCGGGGAATGGATGATTCCCTGCAAGGTTTAGAAATTGCCCTTGATATGCTGGAAGGATTGAAAAATTCTGACGAAATCGACCCAGAGATATTAGAAAATCTATTGATCTTGGGTAATTTAGTTTTAGAGGAACTAAATGCTCACGATGAACAGATTAGTCAATCGAAATTCGAGTATGGTCACGACCAATCACCCGAATTGTTCGAGATTGCCAAGAAATACTGTACTTTACACGCCGCTGCTGCTTGTTTACACACTTGGCTTTATAATCGTTCTATTCTGGGTGAATTTTTTGCCCGGGGGGAATGGTTGCTGTTGAGTTTACACCGATTACTGCGAACTCTGCGGCCGCTGCCTTACACTTTATCTGAGGTGTATGTAGAAAATGTTGCCCAAGAATTGCTGAAATTATATCAAAAAAATCAACATTTTTCGATCGTGCCTTTTCAATTAGCCCATTCACAAACTACCGAGGAAAAAAACCATGAACTCCAACTCCAATCTTAATAATTTGGTACAAAATTGGTTAGTTAAACAGTTAGCTGATCAGTTATCTTTGGATGCTAAAACAATTAATGTGACTGAACCTTTAACCCGTTATGGTTTAGATTCGATCGATGCAGTAACGATGGTGGGTGATCTGGAAGATTGGGTCGGTCAAGAGTTACCTTCTACGCTTTTCTGGGATTATTCTACTATTGAAAAAGCCTCTCTTTTCCTAGTAGAAAACTACGATCTTTCTAATCTTTCCGGTGAGGAACCCCCCGCAGAAGTTGCTCCCGTCCCTGAAAAAGCTGAACCGGCCGTTAGTGGTGGCAAAGGTTGGAGTTTATTCGGTCGTCGTTAATTATCAGTTATCAGTTATCAGTTATCAGTTATCAGTTACTCGCTTATCAGTTACGGCATTTCTCTTAAAAATGAAGTATAACCTATAATACTAAATCTGGTTATTAAAGACTGATTATTTATTCCCCTTTTTGCATGAGTGCATGAGCAGAAAACGGGTTTCTCGGAGAAACCCGTTTTCTGTGCGTTACTCAACGGATTTAGTATAAGATAACGGCTGTAAATTGAAATATACAAAAAAGGGCGATCGCTTGATCGCCCTTTTCTGCTACTAAATAACAAAAATTAGCGTAAGATATACACCAGTAAAAACAGGATAATCCAGACCACATCGACGAAATGCCAGTATAATTCTGCCGCTTCCACACCAAAATGAGATTGACTAGAATAGTGATCTTTTTGACGAGAACGCCAGAGGACAGATAGAATTAGCACTAAACCGAAAGTAACGTGGAGACCGTGGAATCCAGTTAAGGCATAAAAAGCGCTGGTGAAAACATTAGTTGTCAGACCGAATTCAGCGTGATAATATTCGTATCCTTGACCACAAAGGAAGATAATTCCCATCAGGGCAGTAATACCGAACCACAATTGTAAACCGGCATTATTATTTTGTTTAATCGCCTTTTGTCCTATGTGCATAACAAAACTACTGGACACCAGAATAATTGTGTTAATTGTCGGTAGGGTTAATTCTAATTCGGGCGTGCCGGCGGGGGGCCAAACGGGTAACATGGTACGGTAGAACAAGAAAGCGGCAAATAAACCCAAAAAGATGGAACTTTCCGCCACTAAAAACAAAACTATACCGAATAAGCGATGATCCGGGTGGCCATGATGTCCGTGTTCCACCGTTTCCTGATGATAATTGACAGAGATTTGAGAATCTTCGAGCGTTGAACCTTGCATGATTGAATGTCCTTAGTTTACACGGGAGACGGGAAGCTTTTTTCAGTGATCAGTAAACAGTAAACAGTAATCAGTGAACTGAAAACTCACATCTGATAGCTGAAAACTCACATCTGATAACTGATAACTGATAACTGATAACTGATAACTGATAACTGATTATTGGGATTCCGCACCCACTTCAGCGAGGAGATCTTGTACGGATTCCTCTTCTTCCGATTCCTCCATATCAATACCGTAATCGTAGGGGCCAGACCAAAGAATCGGCATTTCCTCGAAATTCTCGATAATTGGGGGGGAGGAGGTTTGCCATTCTAGGGTTAAAGCGCGCCAAGGATTACGGCCAGCAGGTTGACCTTTAAAGGCACTCCAGACCATATTAATAGCAAAGGGAATACTCGATATACCGAGAATATAAGCTCCTGCGGTACTAAGAACATTTAAATCCTGAAACTGCACATCATACAAAGCAATACGACGGTTCATACCCAATAATCCCAATTCGTGCATCGGCATGAAAGTTAAATTCAAACCGATAAAAGTGAGAACAAAGTGGATACGACCGAAAGTTTCGTTATACATCCGTCCGGTCATTTTTGGGAACCAATGGTAAACGGCAGAAAACAGAGCCATTGCCGTACCACCAAATAGTACATAATGGAAGTGACCGACGACAAAATAGGTATCGTGGACGTGGATATCGAAGGGAACAGAAGCCAACATAATCCCAGTCAAACCACCGATGAGGAAGGAAGACAGGAAACCGATCCCAAATAATAAAGACGTATTGAGACTAAGTTTACCCCCCCAAAGAGTGGCACACCAACTAAAGATTTTAATGCCCGTGGGAACGGCGATTAACATAGTTGCCGCCATGAAAAACATCCGTAACCAACCGGGGGTGCCGCTGGTGAACATATGGTGGGCCCAAACGATTAAACCCAAGAAACAGATGGTGAGACTGGAATAGGCGATCGCTCGATAACCAAAAATCGGTTTACGCGCATGAACCGGTAATATCTCCGATATCGTGCCGAAAAAGGGCAAAATCATGATATAAACAGCAGGATGGGAGTAAAACCAGAACATATGCTGATAAACCACCGGATCGCCGCCGCCAGCAGGATTAAAAAAGCTCGTGCCGGCGATTAAATCAAAGGATAAGAGAACGAGAGCAGAAGCGAGAACGGGGGTGGAAAGCAGCACCAGAGTCGAGGTGGCCAGCATTGCCCAACAAAATAGCGGCATACTGTACAAATCCATCTCAGGAATCCGCATTTTCAGGATCGTGGTGATGAAATTAATCGAGCCTAAAATCGAAGAAGTCCCGATCAATAAAAGGCTCAAAATCCACAATTCTTCCCCCCATTTGCCGCTAATTAAGCTTAAAGGTGGGTAGGAAGTCCAACCGGACTGGGGCGCGCCGACAAAGAAACTGGATAACAATAGCAGCCCGCCGGGAGGATTAAGCCAGAAAGCTACAGCGTTAAGACGAGGAAAAGCCATATCTTCCGCCCCAATCATCAGGGGAATGAGATAATTGGCAAAACCTGCCCCAACCGGAACGATCCAAAGAAAGATCATGATCGTTCCGTGCATGGTCATGAATTGGTTATATAGTTCTGGGGAGACAAAATCGGGGTCGGGGGTGGCTAATTCGGTCCGCAGCACTTCCGCAAAAGCACCGCCAATAAAGAAGAAAAGAAAGGCAGTCACCAGATATTGAATACCGATGACTTTATGATCGGTGCAGAAAGTAAAGTAATCCGTCCACTTGCGGTGGTGGATCACCTCGGGAACAGTTGCTGGGGTGGTTATTTCCGTTGATGCTGTCATAAGGCCAAGATTTTAGATGACAAGAAAAATTACATTTGCTGCTGATGGGCAACTTGGGCGAGGATTTCACCGTTTATGCCCATTTCTTCGGTGTAGGGGGTCAAATATTGACTATCAGAGCGATCTTTAGTGGTCATGGCTACGGTTCGATCGCTGTCAACTTCGGCGATCGTGTTATCTTGCACCCATTGGTCGTAATCCCCTTGGGAGTGAACCACAAAGCTAGATTTCATACCGCCGTGATAGGCCCCGCAAAGTTCCGCACAAATGATCGGATATTGACCAATTTGGTTGGATGTGAACGATAATACCGTTTCCTGTCCGGGGATAACGTCCTGTTTTAGACGCAATTGGGGAACCCAGAAAGCATGGATCACATCCCCTGCTTCCATATTCAGTTGCACGGGACGATTGACGGGAGCGTGCAGTTCTCCGGAAACAATGCCGGTTTCGGGATAGGTGAAGATCCAAGCGTATTGAATACCTTTAACATTGACCACTAGGGGGGGAACTCCTTCACCATCGTAGGAATTGCCGATACCTAGGGCGACTCTGCGATCGCCACCCATGGCCATCATTGTGCCGTGGTGATGACCGTGGTGGGCGATTTCTCCTTTGTCACCCTTAGAAATCAAGGGATCGAGACCGCCGATATTGTTATAAATCTCGAAGCTATAGACAGCAAGGATAAAGACGATTACCGTCGGAATGGCTGTCCAGAAGATTTCTAGGGGGACATTGCCCTCTACTGCCGGCCCATCGGTTTGATCCCCCGGTTTACGGCGAAAGCGAATCACTATATAGACAATCACGCCTTCAACTATTAAAAATAGTCCCGTGGCGATGGTCATCATCAGATTAAAGATATTATCTATCTCCTGAGCATCTTCGGAGGCGGCCACAGGCATTAAACCATGATTTTGGCCGTACCAGAGACTAATTAAGGTTAAGGTGATCCCGAGTACGAGCGTCAGGATACTGCTGGGAATTTTCACGGTCTTTTCAATATTTTTAATAGTGGCTACTTATTCAAGGCTAAAACATGATTCCCCTATAGAAGGGAAATTTAACCAGCATCTTCTGAGAATTTTATCTTTTCTTTGGGATCGTTTTCAGGGAAAGTATTTAAAATAACTAATTTTTATGTTTTATTCTGAGTTTATGTAAACAAATGTAACGGAAATGTCCAGAAATCTAAAGAATATCTAAAAGGTTTTACCAGTCGTAAAAAAACTCATTCACAGTGATAACTGACTGGCAAACCAAGCCAGTATCTTTGATGACAGACTCCTTGAGAACAGGCAAACCGATGACCGAATCTGTTTTTAACCCGACACCCCTAAGAGAAACCGGCAATATTCAGGTGTGGATGCGCCGCTTAGTCTGGAAAATTGCGATCGCTACTTTCGCCCTCATGGTGGTGGGCGCTGCCACCAGAGTTATGAACGCCGGTTTAGCTTGTCCCGATTGGCCTCTCTGTTACGGTCAATGGATTCCCAGTCAGCAGATGAATCTACAGGTATTTCTGGAGTGGTTTCACCGTCTCGATGCCTCTTTGATCGGGTTTAGTACGATCGCTCTCGTCGGTCTGTCTTGGTGGTATCGTCGCCATCTTCCTACTTGGCTGTTGCCATCTGCGATCGCCGCTTTAGCTCTAATTCTCCTGCAAGGAGTCCTGGGAGGATTAACCGTCACCCAATTACTGCGATTTGACATCGTAACCGCCCATTTAGCCACAGCTTTGCTCTTTTTTGCCACCTTAATCGTCATTGCTATCGGTCTGACTCCCTACCGTGGCACAGGTACAGTCGGGAAACTAACCGGGATGGGAATGGTTGCCACCGGTCTAGTTTATCTGCAATGTCTCCTCGGCGGTCTCGTCGGTTCCCGTTGGGCAGCCCATCAGTGTTTAACAGTTTCCCAACTCTGCACGGTGATGAATAGCCACATTATCGGGGTTTTTCCCGCCACCATCTCGGTGTTAACCCTAGTTTTCTTCGCTTGGCGAGCTGCCGCTATCCCTCCTCTCTTTAAAAAACTAGCTTTTAGCGCCGGGGGATTAGTCGCCCTACAGGTGTTTTTAGGCGTTGCCACCCTGAAACTACATCTCCAGGTGGAACCCTTAACCATTACCCACCACAGCATCGGTGCGCTATTGGTGGCAACCCTCGTCGCTTTTACCACTTTTGCCCTTCGCGATCGTTCTTTCGCGTCTATAAGCCATCTCTAAGGATTTAATCACGATGACTGGAACTCAAGCCCTTCGCCACCACGATAATTTTTTACAAGTCGCTAAAAGTTATTATCAACTCACTAAACCGCGAATTATTCCTCTACTGCTGATTACTACGGCCGCTTCTATGGAAATCGCCTCTAAAGGTCAGGTTTCCCCCCTCTTACTCTTTCTTACTCTCCTCGGTGGCACTCTCGCCGCCGCCGCCGCTCAAACCTTAAACTGCATCTATGATCGCGACATCGATCACACCATGCTTCGCACCCGCGCCCGTCCTATTCCCTCGGGCCGCGTGCAACCCCTCCACGCCCTCATTTTTGCCCTCGTTTTAGCTTCTCTTTCCCTAGCACTTTTTGTCTTTTTTGTCAATACTTTGAGCGGATTTTTAGCAATGACTGGTATCGCATTTTATATGCTGATTTATACCCATCTGCTCAAGCGTCATACTGTCCAAAATATTGTTATCGGTGGCGCAGCTGGCTCGATTCCTCCCCTCGTCGGTTGGGCGGCAGTAACGGGCGATCTCGGTTGGATTCCCTGGATTTTATTCGCCATTATTTTCCTTTGGACTCCTCCCCATTTTTGGGCTTTATCTTTAATGATCAAGGATGATTATGCAGAAGTAGATATCCCGATGATGCCCGTAGTTAAAGGGGAAGAAGCCACTAGCGAACAGATTTGGCTCTATACTTTAATCGTTGTTCCTTTCACTTTCCTCCTGATTTATCCCTTGGCTGCCTGTGGTGTGGTTTATGGTCTAGCGGCTTTGATTTTAGGGTTTGTTTTCCTGAAAAAAGCTTGGCAATTAAAACAGAATCCTTTTGATCGAGACATGGCTCGATCGCTGTTTAAATATTCCATTCTTTACATGATGTTATTATGTACAGCTATGGTGATCGATAGTTTACCCATGACCTCTCGTCTCCTCGCTACAATTGCCAATTTATTCTCCTGTAGTTAATCTCAGTTATCAGTAATCAGTGAACAGTAATCAGTGAACTGATAACTGGCTTGTATAGTAAAGCTTTGAGTTTTTGTTAGATTGATATTTATCAACTTTAGAGCATTGCTGGACAGAGAGGGAGCTTGGGGAATTTTCTACATTGTAAGTTCGGAAGAACCAAAATACTCCCCACTCCCTGCTCCCCACTTCCCAATTCATAATTCCCAATTCCCAATTCATAATTCCCAATTCCCAATTCATAATTCCCAATTCATAATTCCCAATTCATAATTCATAATTCCCAATTCATAATTCATAATTCATAATTCATAATTCATAATTCCCCCCGACTACTGATTGCGACTGAGGGAGTTAATTCGCTCGATGAGTTGGGCTAAGATTTCTTGTAATTGTCGATCTTGATGTTGGGAAAGGTTGATTTTATCACAGCTATAAATAACGGTGGTGTGATCTTTGCCGCCAAATTCTTCGCCAATGCGCGGTAAACTTAAATCCGTGTGTTGACGCATCAAATACATCCCAATCTGTCGAGCAAAACTAATTTCTCGCCGGCGGGAATTTCCCTTTAGATCAGCGATCGAGAGTTGAAATTTTTCCGCTACTACCGCCATAATAATCTCAGGAGAAGTGGCAATTTTGGCCATTGGTGGATTTAAAACCGGCGCGATATTTTCTACCGTCATCGGCAATCCGGAGATAGAAATATAAGTAGTAGCTCGGATTAATGCCCCCTCTAATTCGCGAATATTAGAAGTATAATTAACGGCAATATATTCGATAACTTCTCGTGGGAGACGCAGATTTTCGTACTCGGCCTTTTTTTGTAAAATTGCCATACGAGTTTCGATATCTGGTGCTTGGATATCGGCCACTAATCCCATAGAAAAGCGAGAAATTAAACGATCCTGTAAACTGGGAATCTGTTTAGGGAGGCGATCGGAGGCTAAAACCACCTGTTTTCCCGCTTCGTGCAGGGTATTAAAGGTATGAAAAAATTCTTCTTGAGTGTATTCTTTTCCTTCAATAAATTGCAGATCATCCACTAATAATATATCGGCATGACGATAATGATTACGAAAATTTTCCATACTATCTTGACGGATAGCGGTAATTAAATCATTCGTAAATTGTTCCGTCGATACATAAAAAACCCTAGATTGAGGATATAATTCCAGACGATAATGACCGATCGCTTGCATTAAATGGGTTTTACCTAACCCCACCCCACCACAGAGAAAAAGCGGGTTAAATTCCCTTCCGGGTAATTCCGCTACCGCTAAAGCGGCTGCGTGGGCCATGCGATTAGTTGGCCCGACAACAAAACGGGAAAAATTATATTTAGGGTTAAGTTTATTACTGGGGGATAATTCTAATTCTAAGCTACTGTTAGGCTGGAAGATAGTGATCGAATCGCCCTGTTGTGCCGTTAGTTGAATCTCGACGGGATAACCGACGATATCCTCTACTACTTCGGCAATTGTTGACAGATAATTTTTCTGAAGATGGTTAAGAATAAAGGGATTGGCAGCCTGAATTACTAAGCGATCGTTTTGCCATTCTTTAACCGTCGCCGTTTGAAACCAAGTCTCAAAAGCGGGACGGGATAATAGTAATTTTAGACGCTCTAGGAGATTATGCCAAAGTTGTTGGGTGCTGCTATCCACGGTTAATTTTGATTAACAAAGTTGCTCTAGTGCCGCTGCGGGGAAACCTTATCAGTTTAGCGAGATTTCGCCGTTGACGATAAAATGATTTTCAGAGGGAAACAATTAATCTTTAGACAGATGACACAAGTTTTAACAATCACCCAATTAGGAAACCCAATTCTACAGCAAAAAGCACCGGAGATCGATAATCTTCTCGATTCTGACTGTCAAAATTTGATCGATTCCCTGATTACCACCGTACAAGCTGCCCACGGGGTGGGAATCGCCGCACCCCAAGTTGTGCGGTCTCTGCGTCTGTTTATCGTTGCTTCTCACCCCAATCCTCGTTATCCCGAAGCTCCGATCATGTCACCCACTGCCATGATTAATCCGCGTATTTTGCAGGTGAGCGAGGAAATGGTCAAGGGTTGGGAAGGTTGTCTCAGTGTCCCCAATTGGCGGGGTTTTGTCCCCCGTCATCAGTGGATTGAGGTGGTCTATTGCGATCGCAATGGTCGGGAAATCCATCAAGTGTTCAGCGATTTTCTGGCCCGTATCTTTCAACACGAATACGATCATCTGGAAGGAATCCTCTTTCTCGATCGCCTTGCTTCTCCATCGGATTTATATTCGGAGGAAGAATACCAAAAAATCAGCAATATTACTGAATATAAGCGATAAAATCGCAAAATATGCCTATCTCTTCAAAATAGTTTAAACAGCTTAACAGGACTAGATTTATCTGACGACAAAGTTTTTGTTGGTAAATCTAATTTTTTTGTTAAAGTGATAACAATTGTCATTCTACTTGCTAACAATAGCCTTTCTACTCGCTAGAAACTGATCAGGGCATAGTTCGCAGACATAGAGTCGGTTTTCTCTCTACTCGTGCTTAGAAATTAATTGAATGAGAAATTATTGTATGGCTAATTCATGAATTAGCCATACAATTCAGTTAAAACTATTTTTCTATCTCTACTTGCGCTTAGAAATTAATTGAATGGAAATCTGTTTTCCTTTATAATAATTAGTCAGCGCAATAAGAAAAATTAAATCGCTCAAATAAGCGGTAAAATAGGATACATTGCCCTAAAAATCTCTAGCCAATCCATAGATTATCGGTGTTCCAAGCCACTCGCCGCCGTTTAGCCTTATGGTACACTGTTGTCACTGCCATACTACTGCTTTTTCTCGCTACGGGAATGTATTTTTATGTGCGCCATACCCTAGTGGATCGCATTGATGATACCCTCAAACACATCATTGAGGTGGTAAATCGTTCCCTCGTGATCGAATCGATTCCCCCGAACCAAGGACGTTATCGCGTCGATCCCCTCGCAAGTTTTCCCAGTCAGGGTAAATCCGTGGAGGACGATCATATAGATTTGGAATGGTTTGATCCCCAAGGTAATCTAGTTTGGTCAACTCTGGCCGAATCCTTAGATATTCCCCTCCATCCCCACCGTCAGGGGGAAACTATTCACTTATCCGATGATCGTCTGCTGCGACAAATAACCGAAAGGGTGGAAATCGATCATTATGTTTTGGGATATCTGCGGGTAAGTCATCCTTGGTTTGAGGTGACAAAACCAATTAGACAGCTATTATTGGATTTAATCGTCGGAATTTGCCTGATGATTGCCAGTGTCGCTGGGATTGGTTGGTTTTTGTCCGGTTTAGCCATTCAACCAGTAAAAGAGTCCTATCAGAGTTTAAAACAATTTACCGCCGATGCTTCCCATGAATTACGCAATCCGATCGCCACTATCCAAACTAACGTGCAAATGGCGATCGCTTATCCCCAAACTGGCGATCAACGCTTGCGGGTGATCGAGCGTTTAACGGAAAGATTGGGCAATTTAGTCAATGATCTGCTCTTTTTAGCCCGTTCTGATAGTGGCATCGTCCAACCGATCGAGCAAGCTGTACCTTTGGATGCTTTATTGATGGAAGTGGTGGAAGAACAGCGTTTAATCGCCGATAAGCAGGGAATTTGCCTCTCTCTGTCGATTGTGGAACCGGACCAAGAGGATTTTTCCTACAGCGATGAAATGTTTACTATGGAGGGAGATTGGGATCAATTAGCTCGTTTATTCACAAATTTAATTTCTAATGCCCTAAAACACGCTTTTTTGCCCGAATCTGAGCCTAAAAATGTGGCAGTGGAATTGGAAAAAAGTAAACGCGATCGACAATCGGTGTTACTGGTACGCGTCAAAGATAACGGAATCGGGATTCCCGAGGCTGCTTTGTCCCATATTTTCGATCGCTTTTATCGTCTCGATCCCGCACGGCAAAATTCCGCCACTTCCGGGGGAACAGGATTAGGATTAGCGATCGCTTTAGCGATTACCCTCAGTCATCATGGACAAATTAGCGTCGAAAGTCAGATCGAGCGAGGAACAGTTTTCACCGTCACCCTACCAAAAAGCCATCAACGGGAGAAAAAAACCGAAAAGTCAGAAGCATTAAGCTTCTGACCTTTTTTGATACCCCCAAGGGAATTCGAATCCCTGTCGCCTCCGTGAAAGGGAGGTGTCCTAGGCCACTAGACGATGGGGGCTTGGATTTCAGACCTTTTTAAATATAACAATAATCTTTCTGGGAGTCAAGGGTTTTGGCAAAAATTTTTTTTTATCCCGCCCTTGCACAATAGGATAGTCTAAATGAAGATGTTATCGCCCAAAATCCATGGCTGCCGATCCCTATAAAAGCCGACTGTTCAACCTGATCAACCGTCGTTTGATCCGTCTGAAAGATAACCTCGGCCGCGTTTCCCGTCGCGGTCAAAGTGCGATCGCTCTTGCCCTGCAAATAGCCATCTATCCCGTCTATTTGCTGGTACAATCGCTGCGGGTGACAGCTAATCAATTGGGGAACAGTCTCCAGAAACAATTATCACCCCCCGGCAAGGATGGAACGGATGCGATCGCAGAATTTCTCCAGAGCTTATCCGACCAAGAAACGGCATTTATTAGCATAGCAGCCGATCTAGAGGATCAAGCTTTTGTTTTCGTCACTAACGATCACCAGACTGTTAAAATCACCGATAATCAAACCCAAAGACAAATAGAAAAACAAATTAGGACGGCACTGGCTAACTACGCCCTGGAAAAACGGAGAATTAAGCGATTAAATCCTCAATATCCGCCCTTATTACCAAATTTTACCGATAAAAATTCTGTCTTGCCTCCGATCCGCTGGTTTTGGGAGCTACTACGCTGGGAACAACAGGGACAGATAGCGATCGCCATAAATCTCTTTCAGGAATCCCATCTCGTCAAAACCTCGACACCACTCTCCTTACCACTGCCTAATTTAAATTCTCAAGGGATTTTAGAAGTTATTGACGAAAAATTAGCGATTTTCGAGGCTAAATTTCTCGCTGTCTCCCCCGCGATCCCCAGCAGTTTGAGCTACACCTCTAACCCCCCTTCCGATCTCCTTAACCAGTCCCCGAATCTGGAGAAAAATTCCTCCTATCTCTGGCGACTTTATTGGTTAATTTATGCGGCGATCGAGCATTTCTGGGCAAAAGAAAAGAACAATTTAGAATATAGTGCCGATTCAGCCGCTTTATCCGCAAAATATCCCCTAAGTCTTCCTAATTCTCTGCTGATCACCTTCAAGCAACGTCTCCAGGATTGGCTAGAAAAACAAACCCAAGCGGATCCCTTCACGCTCGGCAAACTCATCCAAGCGGCGATCAATCACTTTTTTTCCTCTCGCCAATCCCTAACATTTTCCGCCGTCAGCGAGCAACCTTGGCTAGAATCCGCCGATATATTGGCTATTTCTCCTCAAGACTCCGAAAAGCCCCGCCTTAACCCCGCTAATTCCCTTCCCCAATCCCTAGTCACTCCGTCCGAGTCTGACAGCACAAAAAGAGCTTTTAGTCAAGAAAAACAAAATAAATCTTTACAAAAAATCCCCCCGGCTGCCGCTGAAATTACTGCCAGAGAATCTCCCCCCGCCACCCAATTAGATCCCCGCTATGCTAGGGAGATAATTCAACCAATTAACGAAGAATGGTTAGAAACCGAATCAACCCCCGTCGGTTACGTTAAACACCCCTTAGAACGGATTTTAGAGGGATTAGATGCGATTATTTTATGGGTGGAGGAATTAGTCATTAAAATTTGGCGTTGGTTGCGGTACGATCGACGCATTTCTAAATTACTCAAACGCAAACGCTAAATCAGTTATCAGTTATCAGTTATCAGTTATCAGTGGGTAAGTTATCAGTTATCAGTTATCAGTGGGTAAGTTATCAGTTATCAGTGGGTAAGTTATCAGTTATCAGTTATCAGTGGGTAAATTATCAGTGGGGAAGTTATCAGTGAGTAAGTTATCAGTGGGGAAGTTATCAGTTATCAGATGAAAAAGGAAGTAAACGACGGGAAAAAGCCAGAAAACGAGTGGCTAAAATCCACGCAAAGATTAAGGACAATCGCACTGATTTTTTGAATAAACTATCCCCTAGAGTTGTGCGTGAAAATCAAACGATAATTTTAGGGGATTTAAACACATCAGGAATGGTTAAAAATCGTAAGTTATCCCGTGCCATATCAGACTACAGCATAAGACTTCTGTTAAAGAAGCAGCGTCCTGTGAAGCGTCAACCGTTCGGCTGAGCTCACGGCCGAAGCCCCATTGACGCGACCATCCTAAAAAGGTGGCGTGGTGAGGAATCACCGTCCGTTTACGGCGGTGAGGATGTCAACGACAAAAATAAGCTAAACTAACGGCAAAGATAATAGGTTTTGATTTTTTCCTTGGGATTACTTATGGACGGTATCTGTACCTTAGCCAACGATCGCATTTACGATCAATTAGTCGCTCTACTCAACAGCATCGAGGTAAATGGGGGAAAAGATCTTCCTGTTTGTGTCTATCCCTACGATGACAACATCGAACGTATCAAAGCGGAAATTGCTCAACGTCCTAACGTACAGTTATTTGATAATCGAGACGTGATCGAACGCTGGGATAATTTTGCTAAATCTGCTTGGAAACCCCATCCTACGGCTCAAGAACGCTGGTTGAAATCGGGTTGCGCTGACCGATATTATCGTATGGGGATGCACCATCGTTTTATTGCTTTTGATAGTCCCTTCGAGGCTCTCCTAGGTTTGGTGGGTAAAATGTATTCTAGAATACAGTCCTGCTGGCGAGTGAGTGGAACGAACCACAAAGACACAAAGGACACAAAGATTGATCGATCATATTGTAAGTTAAACTTATCACACAGAACCTAGAAGAGCCCCTTCGATCGTTTTATCTATATGGATGGGGACACCTTGCTACTCGATGCTATAGATAAAATCTTCACCATTCTAGATAGGCACGATTGTGTTGTTTATGACTTTCAGCACAAAGACCCCACTCATGTCTATGAAGTTTCTCAACCAAAATTATTCGAGGTTTTTTCCCGTGATCGTATCGAAAAGGAGATTTTTTGTGCGGGTTTCTACGCTTCTAAAACTGGTTTATTCGATGAAAATCAGCGAGATTGGCTCATAGAACAGTTACGATCAGGGAAAGCGGAAATTCTCTATCCGATGGCTCCCGATCAAACTATTATCAATTATATGATGATGCGATCAAATTTTTCTATATATAATCTCGCCCTTCAATTGCCCAAAGAAGAGCGTACTGGCTGCTGTGTCACCTCTCCCCATTTTCAGGCTTTAGATAATATTCTTTACGACAAGGGCAACCGCTTGACATACCTTCACTACATTGGTTTATCTTCCTCTCTGTTCACGCGACTTTGTAGCGGTGAAAATCTCGATTTTCCCTATCGAGATATTTTTTTGCACTATCGTTATCTCTACCAACCTAGTCAACGTCCTATATTTACCGGTAGTCCCAAACCCTATCAACCACCGACCCCAACCTTTTGGCAAAAAGTAACCAGAAAACTTGGCTTAGTAAAATAATAATCATAGTCATTTCAATTAAGATTGAATCCTATCAGATTTATCTGAAATGACTATATTGATAATTGATCGGTGAATCCCTTGTATAAAAAGAGTCCAGGCAAAAAAAGGCAAAAAGCATCGGAATGTATAGCGAGGTACTACATCTCAGAAAAAACCTCTTACAATAGAGACAAATCAGAGATCAATGGGGGTGAACGTCATGTTAGTGATTTTAACCGACGAACACATTCTCGATACGGGTTCTGTCTGTCAGGGCTGTCTTTTAGCCAACCAGCAGGGGCAACCCCGGTGGCGAGAGGGTAAACTAGGCTGTGGTCACTCCTTGGGCAAAGGAGGAAGCCAACAGCCCAATCTCTACGAGTGTCAGATGGGCTTTACAATTGCTAATATTGAAGGCTAATCAGAGCTGGCAAAGGCTAAACTTAGAGTTGAGTTAGGGGGATTTTCCTCGCAATCAGAGGAAAGAATCAACGCTATTGCCAATCCCCAATTCAGCTTAGATACAATGACAATAATGGCTGAGGGTTTCGCAGCACTGATCGTAGGCTTTTTGGGCTTGGATTAAAACAGTGTCGGAAATTTCTATATTTAATTTTCTGGCTTGTTTAATAATTTTACCCGCTTTGATATTCTCGGAAGAATCTCCTATACCGCGGCTGCCAGTGGTTTTTAAAACTCGATATTCTTCGGAAAATCCCGTTTTAGTATCGAGATGACTCTGTAAACTATTAAAGACCAGTTGACTTTGATTTAATACCTGATCGTGGGTAATAAATAAACTCTTTTCTTTGCTATTAATCAATCGAGCATAACTTTCTAAGGTGGCTAAACGACCAGTGTAATAGCCTAGAGCGTGTTGCTCATTTTGATGGGGTTTAATATCTAGGATGCTAGCTAACGTGCGCTGCGGTTCTCGTAGTAAAAATATGGTCTTAACCGCGTCAGCTTGCAAAAAACTATGATCTAAAAACTTCTGATCGTGAAGAACTTTATCTAAAATATATTTATGATTCATGTTTAAATCTTGCAAACGCCAGTAGATTTTAAACATTAAAGTTTTAAAATCCTGTTCACTCTCATAAACCAGATGAGTTTCGCCAAAACCGATAATTTCAGGGTTAGAATTGAGGATATGGGTCAATAAAGACGAACCCGATCGCATATGGCTAAGAATAAATAAAACCTGATAGGGTTGGGGACGAAAGAGGATTTTATAGGGGTCTTTGGGTATATCAATGCGTGCCTGAAAATACTTATAAGTTAAACGATGGGTTAAACCCTGCCAAGATTGGGGTAAACGATCAAGGGTTATAGTCATAGGTTAATAAAGAATGTGTCAACTTGCCGCTAAGATTCCCTTATAATGTATCCCATTTAAGACCCAAACAAAAGTGAGGTTTATACAAAATGGGATTGCCAAGTTGTTCGCTCTGGTTTTTTACAGCGCGAACCGATGTCTGGTTTATGATCAACACTATCCCCCATCTAGTCAAAATGAGTCAGTTTCCCTTCGAGGAAAAGGTACTCGCTATTGACACGGCCCCTTTAAGCGGGGAAAAGGTTAATCGCCCCGGACTGGGTACAATGGAGGAGTTAAGAGCCTGTGCTGAAAAATTAGTTAAAGATGGCATAATCGATCGCCTAGTGGATTTTAACTATGATCCCAGCTATCGTCAGCGTATCTATCAAAAGCATTTCGGCAGTCCCCTCCGTTCCACCCATAACTACAAAGGTTATCCGATTTTTGGCTCGATCTTCAAAATCGAGTCATGTCGCAGCGACTATATGGTTCATTATGACAGTGACATGATGCTCTACCAAGAACCGGATTACAGTTGGATCCGCGAAGGGATTGAGTTAATGGAAACCCATCCAGAAATGATGTTTGTGCGTCCTTTGTCCGGTCCACCCCGGCCCGATGGTAAGATTGATTCTCAGCATCCCCACACGAAAAATCCCGACGGATTCTATCAATTTAAATTTTTTGGCAGCCGTGCCTATCTACTTAATTGTCGTCGCTACGATCGCCTGTTACCGATGACCCCCCTCTGGCGCTCTTATAAAAATACCTTTCTCGATTATCTACCCGATGCTTTAAAAGCTTGGGGCAATATTTTGACTGGGAAAGGAAAACTCGACTCTTGGGAAATTATGGTTTCTCGCTCCCTAGAACAAAGCAACTACTATCGCGCCACTCTCACCAATGCCAAGGGTTGGACTTTGCACCCCAACGAGCGCTCTGCAGCTTTTAGGCAAGCTTGGCCGACTATTATCGAAAAAATCGAAGCGGGTATTTACCCACCGCCCCAAGCTGGTTATTATGACCTGATACCCGAATTATGGTATTAAAAGAGCGTTAGTTCTCTAGATTTGAGGTGAGGCGATCATTGCTTAGATTTCATAGTAACAGTTATAACCTCGTAAGGACCTGTTGTTTCCGTTAAACGATGTAATATTTTGTGTACACCGCAACTCATTGACGATTGCGTAATGTAGAAAGTGAGTGCGGCGACAATTGTACTTGTCAAACAATGATATAGTACAAGTAAATTGCTAATTATCGGCAGGTAGCGTCTGTCATAGGTATAGATTGTGGAGTTAAAATATGTCTAGTATAAACACTGGTATTGAGTGGACTGATAAAACGTGGAATCCAACAACCGGGTGCGATAAAATTAGCACTGGCTGTCTGCATTGTTATGCCGAAGCTATTACACAGCGTTTTCCCAAAAACTTTCCCAATGGATTCAGCTTAACTTTGCATCCAGAAAGATTGGAAGAACCCTTACGTTGGCGCACTCCCAGTCGAGTTTTTGTCAACTCAATGAGTGACCTTTTTCATGATGATGTGCCTCTCGACTTTATCAGACAAGTTTTCTCAGTTATTCATTCAACACCTTGGCATATATATCAGATTTTAACAAAGCGACAAAGCCGTTTAGGTGATTTAGCGTCTAAATTAGATTTTCCAGAAAACATTTGGCTAGGTGTATCTGTCGAGAACCAAAACCACATAGATCGGATTGAATATCTTCGGACAGTTCCTGTTTCAGTGCGTTTCATTTCATGTGAGCCACTTTTAGGACCCCTAGAACTTAATTTAACTGGCATTGATTGGGTTATTGTCGGCGGAGAATCCGGGCAAAAACATCGCCAGATGAAACTTGACTGGGCAAGGGATATCCGCAATCAATGTCAAAATTCAGGGGTAGCATTTTTTTTCAAACAAGTTGGGGGAAGGACACCGAAAGCAGGGGGTAGATTACTTGATGATAAAATCTGGGACGAGATGCCTAATGCCTGGAATCAGCATATCCAAAAATGTGGAAGTGTCCCACTTAAATCAGCGAGGCGTTCAGAAAAATTAGAGCTTATTGCTTAACTGGAAATGTAACCTTTAAACCATCCGCAAACGTTCCTTTTCGCCGTTTTTTGTCCTCGGGTGAATGTACTGTGATTTTTTCTTGAGATTCAAGATTGCTAAGGGCAGTTTTGTAATTCTTTTTAATGTACGGTTTTCCCGGATGATGCTGGTCGTAAATCTCTGCCATCGTCATAGTTTTACCTGAAAAATTGTCCAACAACATAGATTCCAGTTGATCGAGAGGACGGGTTAGCTCAAAGAGTAATGGTTGTTGAAGAGTTGCAGGGTTATACTCAAAAGATGGTACGCCCTGGGTTTGTTCAGAACTCTCTTTAGCCATTATCTCTTTCATAATTCCATAGCCTTTAGGATGCTTGCTTACAAAAATTAGGTGATGGCTAGTACGATTTCCCATTTCATGTCTGAAACGAAATGGAAGAACATATTTACCCCCCATTTCTTTCAAGGCTTCACAGATATATTCTACAACGGTTAACTCACGCTCTTGTGGAGTAAGTGTTTTCAATCGTTCGCGGAGTTGATCTGCTCCTACTTGTCCGAATAGCGCATTTATGTGTTCTTTGACTGCATCATTATTTAAACCCATGTTGATGCGATTGTAATTGAAGAAGAAGATGCAATCACAACCCCAATCTTTGACGACCGAATTAACAAGTTGAAGAGATAGCCCCTTGTAACCCCAAGGATCAACAAAAAGTAAAGTGGGAACTAATCTCATGCTTTGGAAGGTTTTAACTATCTCCTCTCCAACCTCATATTTTGATATTCGAGGGCGGTATTTTAAATTTTCTATGCCCGGAATTGAATCTATAGCTTGTTGAAGAGAATTAACATTTTCGACATCGGCATCGTTAAAGATCGATACCAACATATTTCGCATATCTGGATTGGCGATGGCAGTTTCTAGAACCTTTACTGGGGTTGATTTTGAGCCATCTTTATATCGTCCTGCACCAGCAAAAAGGTCAACATAAGCGATTTTCTGGTTTGAAGACGATCCCTTCTTAACTTTTGAAATTATAACTTTTGCCCAAGCCCAGAAATATTTCTCAACAATCCTAGCTTTGATCAAGGACTGTTCTTTTTGCTCATTGAAGAAGGAATTTTCAGTCATAAGCTATATCAATAGTTACGATGCCGAAGGCGCTAGGTAGCAGCAAGTCGCTCTCGTCGGATGCGTTAATCAAATGTAACATACCTTATTTTTGTTTCAATTAGAGAAGACAGGAAGAAACAACCCAAAAGAAAACCCAACCACCGCCGGAGATTGGGTTTTCTGGTTATCAATTGATTTTAAGGGGCTAAAGCGTTACCGCGCAGAAGAGAACCGATAGTTTTAGCAGTAATCTTCATCTGTACGAGAGGATTAGCGGGAACAACGGTTTTATAGAGATAACTGTCAAAAGTCATCTTCTGTACGTCCTTATCGGAACACATTTCCACAAAAGCTTCCCGGGTGGCATCGGTGCGGTAGAAAACCCGTTGCAGGATATCTAATACCAGATAGGTCATACCGTATTTCTTATCCCAACGCTTGAGGTAGAGTTTTAACTCGTCCTCTGTGGGAATACGTTGGCCACCGTTGGTGACTTCGACAATGGTTTCCGCACACATCCGCGCTGATTTAGCGGCGAAATAGATGCCTTCTCCCGAAGACTTAGTAACGGTTCCCGCAGCATCACCAACGAGGGCCACACGACCAACTACACGACGAGGACGGGGATGTTCGGGGATGGGGTGAGCCTCCACGCGGATGATTTCGCCACCTTCCAGACGACGGGCCGCGCGAGCGCGAATACCAGCCTGTAGGTCTTTAATCATGGCTTTATTGACCTTCATTGTGCCAGTACCGACAGCGACGTGATCGTATTTGGGGAATACCCAAGCGTAGAAGTCGGGGGATACGTCTTTTCCTACATACATTTCCGCCAGATCTTCGTAGTAGGCCATTTTATCTTGGGGGAGACGGATGCGTTCTTGGAAAGCGATCGCATAGTTGTAATCCCCGGCATCAATAGCTTTAGCAATGCGAGAATTAGCACCGTCGGCGCCGATAACCATATCCACCTTCAGAGATTTCATTTCCCCTTGGGAATTGCCGTGGGAGTGATCGGCGTAGTGTAGGGTATAGGGATCGGTGCTATTGGTGGGAATATCGAGACCGTAAACAGTTCCGTTGATTAAATGCGCTCCTAATTTATGGGCGCGTTCTCTCATAAAACCGTCGAGGACTTCCCGACGACACATACCGATATATTCGTCTTGATTATCGAGATTGATATCGACTTCGACGTTAGAGGGGGAGATCATTTTCATTTTTCTCACCCGGCGATCGATAATTTCAGGAGGTAGGTCAAATTCGCTCACCATACAGAGAGGAATCGCTCCACCACAGGGTTTAGCATTATCTAATTTGCGTTCAAATAAATAGGTTTCAATGCCTGCTTTAGCTAATGTTTCTGCCGCCGAAGAACCGGCCGGCCCTGAACCCACAACAGCGACTCTTAACACTCAGGTTTTCTCCTACATACTATACGAGCGAGTACGCCTTGCAGTGTACCACAGGGGTTTAGCCGAAAGGAACGAGATTCTCCGATTCTGCCCGATCTTGCAACAGTGCTTAACATCCTCTGTTACAAAAGTTTATTTTATCCCACATTCCGCACCCTAGGTGTCACAAAGTCTCAAAAAAAAAAGGGGGTAAGTCAAAATACTTATGAATATAAGTCTAGACGGTTATCACCTCTCCCAGACAAGCCAGACAAAGTTAAGTTATATTAAGATCACTCAGAATGCGTCCTCGTCTCATTCAGAAATCTCATGACTCAACCGCAAGCGCAACGCATCCTCTACGTTAGACTCCCCTGTAACCCTATTTTCCCCATCGGTGTTGTTTATCTTTCCGACCACGTTCATAAACTATTCCCCGACATCGAACAAAGGATTTTTGACCTTGGGACTGTCCCCCCCTTAGACTTTAACCAGACCCTCGATCGCTGTGTTGACGAATTTCGGCCCACCCTGCTAGTATTCTCCTGGCGGGATATTCAAATATATGCTCCCGTCGGTGGTCGCGGTGGTAATCCCCTACAAAACGCCTTTGAATTTTACTACGCCAAAAACCCCCTAATCAAGCTGCGCGGTGCTTTAGGAGGTTTAAAGGTGACAACCGCCTACTACGGTGAATTATGGCGCAATCAGGGACTAATTCGCCGCGGGTTGCAGCGGGCCAGAAAATACCATCCCGAAGCGCGAGTTATCGTCGGGGGTGGTGCCGTCAGTGTTTTCTACGAACAACTAAAAACCAAACTGCCCATAGGAACAATTGTATCAGTGGGAGAAGGGGAAACCCTGCTAGAAAAATTCCTCTCCGGCCGGGACTTTAACGATGAACGTTGTTATGTAGTCGGAGAAACCACACCCAGGCCGCGTTTAATCCACGAATCCCCCACCCCCTTAGAAAAATCCGCTTGTAACTACGACTACATCGCCAGTATTTGGCCGGAATTTTCCTACTATTTCCAAGAAAACGACTTTTATATCGGGGTACAAACTAAGCGCGGCTGTCCCCATAACTGCTGCTACTGCATCTATACCGTCGTTGAAGGCAAACAAGTACGCATTAATCCCGCAGATGAAGTAGTTAAGGAAATGCGCCAATTATACGACCGCGGCATTCGCAATTTTTGGTTTACCGATGCCCAATTTATCCCCACCAGAAAATTTATCAATGATGTGGAAGAACTATTAGAAAAAGTCCTCGATGCTGGGATGAAAGATATCCGTTGGGCTGCCTATATTCGTGCCGATAATCTTACTCCGAAACTGTGCGATTTAATGGTAAAAACAGGCATGAACTACTTTGAAATTGGCATCACCAGTGGTTCTCAGGAATTAGTCCGAAAAATGCGTATGGGCTATAATTTGCGGACAGTTTTGCAAAATTGTCGAGACTTAAAAGCGGCGGGTTTTAATGATCTAGTTTCGGTAAATTATTCCTTTAATGTCATTGATGAAACCCTAGAAACTATTCGTCAAACTATCACCTATCATCGGGAATTAGAAAATATTTTTGGAGTCGATAAAGTGGAACCAGCTATCTTTTTTATTGGACTACAACCCCACACCCATCTAGAAGAATACGCCTTCAAAAAAGAGATTATTAAACCCAGCTATGATCCCATGAGTTTAATGCCCTGGACAGCCAAAAAATTGCTCTGGAATCCTGAACCTTTGGGGTCATTCTTTGGCGAAGTTTGTCTGCAAGCATGGCGACAAAATCCCGATGATTTTGGACGAGAAGTGCTGAAAATTTTAGAAGCAAGACTAGGGAAGGCCGATCTAGAATCCGCTTTAACCGCACCGATAGAAACTAAGGGAAAAGTCTTAACTCCTGCTTAAAAATTCATTTTAGTCAATCCCAAGGCAGCAATTAGCGTTAGCATGAGTCTGAAATCAGGAGATGATCAAAATCCCTTTACCGGTAACTGCAAAATGACCGACCATCGCCCCCATTGGCTAGAATTAGCGGAATATATCGCCCTAGGATTAACCCTGCTTACCCTTATGGCCATGGGTGCGGGGTTTTTGCCTTTGTTCCTCCTAGTCGTGACTTTCGGGTTGAATATTCTCAATCGTCTCCGAGAAAGAACTAGGCAACTTCAACGCTTAACCGAGATAACTGGTAATTTACAGAGTCAGTGGGAAGAAGAAAAAGAAGCTTTATCGGCCCAAATACAGTCCCTCGATCCCGCAGCGGCCAGGGATAATGATCGTGCGGTCGCAACGCGCTCGCTACGCGAGATCGCAGAATTAGAGGAAAATATTCTCGCCCTCGAACAGTCCTACAATCAAATTATTCAATATATCAACCGTAACGGCCTGCTCGAACGCATCGAACATCTGGAAAAATCCTACAGTCGCTTACAAAGAGAAATTTTGCCGATTAAGGAAGAATCAGCAGATATTAACCCCATAAAAGCGGAAAATGAGCCACAAATCACCCTACCTACCCTTAATTTAACTCCCACTTCCCCCCCTATCCCCCATTGGCACTATTATCGCCGTCTGAGCGCCCATCGGGAAATGATTACAGCGATCGCAATTACCGAGGATCAACGGTTTTTAATTAGCGTTAGTTGGGATCGTACCCTAAAAATCTGGGATTTTGCGAGGGGAACCCTGATTAATACGATTGAAGCTCATGATCAGGGCATTTTAGCCCTAGCAGTGACCGGAAACGGCGATTATCATCTAGCGACGGGAGGATTCGATCAAACCGTGAAATTATGGACTTTAGCCAGCGATGGCAGTAGTCTGGAATTAAATCAAATTTTCCTCGGTCATCTCGGTTCGATTCACGGCCTGGATTTTGCCCCCCGTTGGCATTTTTTGGTTAGCGGTAGTTACGACCAAACCCTAAAACAGTGGAATTTAGAGCAAGAAAACGAAGCATTTAGCTCCTATGACAGTCTAGGGGCAATTTATGCCCTAGCAGTGTCTCCTAATCAAGATTTTATCGCCGCAGCTGGAGGTGATGGCACTGTCACCCTCTGGCAATTGGGATCAGGAGCAAAAATCGCCGTCCTATCCGGTAACGTTTCTTCGGTGCAGAGTTTGGCGATCGCTGCCGATAGTCAGATTATTGCCGCCGGTTGTGTGGATGGGACAGTGAAAATCTGGCAATACAACCCAGAGAAAAGCGGTCATTTTGCGCCAATTCGGGTGATCAATGCCCATAATGGTCAGGTGACAAGCTTGGTATTTGCAGAGGAGGGTCAGTGGTTATTTACCGGGGGAACCGACGGAGAAATTAAAATCTGGTTAGCCAATTCTCAACAGGCGATCGCAACTCTCAGCACTGCCGATGGGCGATCATCACCGATCTCCAGTTTAGTTCTCAGCCCCGATTATTGTCACCTAGCAGCGGCTGCGGCCGACGGTAGCATCATCATCTGGGAAAATATCACTTAATGGTCGATCGAACTGGAAAAATTGTATAATGTAATGTCCCGGACTCGATCGGGCCAGTTTGACCCCAAGAAAAAGTGACTGAGTTAACCGTCGTTTCTGCCTAATAGTTGTCATCGAGAAAGCGAGAGCGATCGCTTATCCCAGAATCATTACCCATAGTAAAAAATTCAGAATGAAGACTCCAACAGATCAAAGATTTGATTACGTCAAAATCGGTTTAGCGTCCCCCGAAAGAATTCGGCAATGGGGAGAAAGAAATCTGCCTAACGGTCAAGTCGTCGGAGAAGTAACTAAACCAGAAACGATCAACTATCGGACTCTCAAACCGGAAATGGATGGGTTATTCTGCGAGAAAATTTTTGGACCCTCGAAGGACTGGGAATGTTGGTGCGGTAAATACAAACGCGTCCGTCACCGGGGAATTGTCTGTGAACGTTGCGGGGTGGAAGTCACCGAGTCCCGGGTACGTCGTCATCGCATGGGTTTTATCAAATTAGCGGCCCCCGTCACCCACGTTTGGTATCTCAAAGGTATTCCCAGTTATCTCAGTATCCTGCTCGATATGCCCCTGCGGGACGTGGAGCAAATCGTCTATTTTAATGCCTATGTGGTTCTCGATCCAGGTAATGCCGGCAATCTTAGTTATAAACAACTCCTCAGCGAAGATCAATGGTTAGAGATCGAAGAGGAAATCTACGCAGAGGATTCGGAATTAGTCGGTATTGAAGTGGGTATCGGGGCCGAGGCTATCCAAAGACTCTTACAGGAAATTAACCTGGAAGAAGAAGCGGAAAGACTGCGGACGGAAATTGTCGAAAGTAAGGGGCAAAAACGGGCAAAATTAATTAAACGTCTCCGGGTAATCGATAACTTTGTCGCCACGGGTTCTCAGGCAGAATGGATGGTTTTAAGCGTAATTCCCGTAATTCCCCCCGATTTACGCCCGATGGTGCAGTTGGATGGCGGCCGTTTTGCCACCTCTGACCTGAACGATCTCTACCGTCGGGTGATTAACCGCAATAACCGTTTATCCCGTCTGCAAGAAATTCTCGCCCCCGAAATTATCGTCCGTAACGAAAAACGGATGTTACAGGAGGCCGTCGATGCTTTAATTGATAACGGTCGTCGCGGTCGCACGGTGGTGGGGGCCAATAATCGCGCCCTGAAGTCTTTATCGGATATTATCGAGGGTAAACAGGGGCGTTTCCGTCAAAATCTCCTCGGCAAACGGGTGGACTATTCGGGACGTTCGGTTATCGTTGTCGGTCCGAAATTGAAGATCTATCAATGCGGTTTACCCCGGGAAATGGCGATCGAATTGTTCCAACCCTTCGTTATCCATCGTTTAATTAAATTAGGCATCGTCAATAATATCAAGGCAGCCAAGAAAATGATCCAACGGGGGGATGCCAATGTTTGGCACGTCTTGGATGAAGTAATCACGGGACACCCGGTGATGTTAAACCGCGCCCCTACCCTGCACCGTTTGGGCATTCAAGCGTTTGAACCGATACTGGTGGAGGGCCGGGCGATTCAGTTACATCCCCTCGTCTGTCCCGCTTTTAACGCCGACTTTGACGGGGACCAAATGGCTGTACATATTCCCCTCTCCCTGGAAGCACAATCGGAAGCGCGATTGTTGATGTTAGCTTGTCATAATATTCTCTCACCGGCGACCGGTCGCCCGATTGTTGCCCCTTCTCAGGATATGGTTTTGGGTTGTTATTATCTCACGGCCGAAAATCCCAAGGCCCAAAAGGGTGGAGGTCGTTATTTCGCCAGCATGGATGACGCTATTCGCTCTTTTGATCAGGGATTGGTGGATCTGCACGCTTCTGTGTGGTTGCGTTTACCAGTGGGAGAAAAGGTGAAAACCAATAAACCCGATGAGGAAGTCCTGGAAACGGAAACTCTCCCCGATGGCAGCATCTGGAAATATTATCGGGAACGCAAAACCCGCGAGAAGGATGGTCAGATAATTGCTCAGTATGTGCGTACTACTGTAGGGCGAATTATCTACAATAAGACGATTCTAGAAGCTTTGGTGGTCTAGAGAGAGATTAGGTTAGGGTGGGCATTGCCCACCTTAATTTTTAGGCTAAAGCGGCAATACATTCTATTTCCACTAGGACATCTTTGGGAAGACGGGCCACCTCCACACAGGCCCGGGCCGGGGCGGTTTCCGGGGGGAAATAACGGGCATAAACTTGATTCATCGCCACGAAATTGGCTAAATCCGAGAGAAAGACGGTAGTTTTCACCACATTTGACCAATTAGCCCCAGCAGCGGTTAAAATGCCCTCTAAATTGGCCATAACTTGTTCGGTTTGGGCGCTAATTTCCCCGGAGACGATTTCACCCGTGACGGGATCTAGGGGAATTTGTCCCGCAACAAAGAGAAAAGGACCAGGAGCGGCGATCGCTTGATTATAGGGACCCACAGGGGCCGGAGCTTTATCAGTACGGATGACCTGATTATTCATGGGCAGGATAGTTAAAAAAGATGACATTGAATCAATTGAATATTTTCCCAGTTTTTCGATCGCTTGTAGTTAATTTTCACCGGTTAGGGGGTTTAATTTTGACTGATTGTCTTTGTCGAAGGTGCGCTAAAAGCGATTGTACAAGAAATAAGTCAACATTTATGATGTTGCAATTCTGCATCTAACTCTGTTAACAAAGCATATATTCTATCAAAATCACGTTTAGTTTTAGAAGGAGCGTCATAGGTTCTCAAAGTACCTTTAGTATGAGTATGAGCAGCTCGATTGCGACTTGTCTTTAGATTACCAAGATCACCTTTTAAAGTACTAATTTTACCAGTTCTTTCTAACTTTTTTTCGATTTTTTCTAATGTTGCTAAACCAATAACCATCATCAACATTTTTCTAAAAGGTTCATATTCAAAACTATGAGTACCACTAATAGTCTTATCGATGAATTTTTTGTTAGCTTCGGACTTTAAGCATCGTTTAGCACATCTTAAAACTATATCATCCATAGTTTCCTGGATCCAGCCACATAATTCTATAAGAGCTAGTTTAGAATAAAAAATTTTTTTATCATCAGTTGTAGAGTCATTATAGAGTTTATCAAGCCTGTTTAGCGTCTTGAATAAATAACTTTTAGTAATCATTACCAGTAGAAGTAGATGAAAAAATTTTGATAGATGTATTAATTCTCTCTAAAGCCTTATCTTTTCGATACATACCACCAGATAAATTTTTAGTTAAAAATGGTTCAGATTTTATTAATCTAGAATACTTGTCTTGTAATTCATCATTGGAGAGATTGACTAAAGTATCTAAATTTTTGGCAACTCCTAACAGAATTCCCTCAGCAATAACTTTACTGGTTTTGAGAGGTTCCTCTTTGAAGATTCTATCATAAATCAAGTCAACAGTTTGCTTAAATAATTGATCTTTATCTTGAATAAAATCTTCATGAGCCAATCTATGTTTATACATATAATCATTTAAAAATCCGGTCAATTTCCCCTTGTAGTTCTGGTATCCATCATAAAAAGCAAAGAAACGAAGAACTAATTCTTCATCTTCAAATCGAGATGCTTTTTTCTGCTTTCGATCCATCAGCAAAAGCCAGTTTTCATATTGAGCGCATTCTTTTAAAAAAGTATTAAACTCGCCATTATAGATACAATTTCTGATCTCCTGATTATTAAGTTTTACTCCACCGGTATTTAAGCGATGGAAAATGTTAAAAATATAATTATTATGAGTTTTTTTGCTGGAGTCATAGCGAATCATGGTGATGGGAATAGTCATATTTTCTACGCGTTCATATAATTCTTCATGCTGAGTTTTTATTTCCTCAACTGTTTTTCCAGAAATAGACGAATCTACATCAGCTAATTTTGATAGCTTCCAATTTTCAGTAGTTAAAAATTTGACGATGGTACTAATTCGTTGTAATCCATCGATGATATAGCGTTTATCTGTCTTATAGTCAAGACTAATACACATACTAGGAATCGGTAACTGTTTCATTAAACTATCAATAAAACGAGTTTGTTGTGCATCAGTCCACACCACATCTCTTTGAAAATCTGGATCGATAACCAATTGTTTTTTTTGATACATTCTAACTAGATCAGAGCAGGAACGCTGCTCATTGTAAGCAATAATATCTATAGGAGGAAAATCCACATCATCTTCTTCCTCTAGATACTTTTCTTCTTCGGCTGCTAGTAATTTCTCTTCTTGACTGAGATAATTAACCATAATTTTTTCCCCTCCTAATATCTATAAAATTTTCACAGTTAAAAGGGTACTTTATTAAACAATAAAGCACCCTTTTAATTTAGCTTAGAACTCTCCTTTTAAAGCGGCATTACAGCGCTCGCAAATAGTGGGATCATCGGCAAATTTTCCCACTTGAGTGGAATAATTCCAACAGCGATCGCATTTTTCGCCATCTGCTTTGACAATTCCCACCGAAACAAAGTCCGATTCTCCCTTATATTCTGCGGTTTGAATCGCGCTAATATCACTAACTAATTCCACTTGAGAAGAGAGAAATAGATAACGCAATTCATCGACTTTATTCCCCGTTAAACTATCACAATTGTTGAATAATTCTAACTCCTGTTGTAAGGTTTCATCGGGAACATAAAGTAAAACTTTTGCCTCTAAAGAAGCACCGATCGCTTTATCATTTCTGGCAGTTTCCATCACCTTATTAACTTCGGTGCGTAGCTGCCGGAATTTCGCCCATTTATCGGCCAATTCGCGATTATTCCAAGCAGGATCGATGTTTAGCCATCCTGACTCAAATACTGATAAATAAGGAGTTTTGTAGGGGAGAAATTGCCAGATATCTTCCGCTAGATGAGAAAGGACAGGAGCGATCGCTTTAGCAAGATTTTCTAAAGCAATAGCATAGACTGTTTGACAACTGCGACGACGGAAAGAATTAGGATCAGAAATGTATAAACGATCCTTAGCGATGTCGATATAAAAGTTAGATAAATCGACAACACAAAAATTCTGTACCGTCTGGAAAAAGCGGAAAAATTGGAAACTTTCAAAAGCTGCCGTAACTTCCGTAAACACCTCCGAGATACGATGTAACATATAGCGATCGATCTCCGGTAGATCATCATAAGCTACCGCATCTTTAACGGGATCAAAATCATTTAAACTCCCCAGTAAAAACCTGGCAGTGTTACGGATTTTATTGCGGATATCTACCAACTGTTTAAGAATATTTTGACCGATATTCACATCATTGGTATAGTCCACTGAGGACACCCATAACCGAATCACATCCACCCCATAAGCGGGTTCTTTTTTCTGGTCTTTACCACCATTAATGATCACATTAGGATCGATGACATTACCCAGAGATTTACTCATTTTTCGTCCCTGTTCATCCAAAACAAAACCGTGAGTTAACACCGTTTTATAGGGAGCAATACCATTAGCAGCCACACTGGTTAATAAACTCGATTGAAACCATCCCCGATGCTGATCCGATCCTTCTAGATACATATCCGCAGGATAACTTAATTCTGGTCGAGCATTAGCCACCGCATTCCAACTAGAACCAGAATCAAACCACACATCCATAGTATCCATTCCCTTGCGATAACTGCGACCATTATCGCGATAACTGGGAGGTAACAATTCCTCTACCGATAACTCCCACCAAGCATTAGAACCCTTGACTGCGAAGATAGCTTGAACGTGATTAATCGTCTCCTCCGTTAACAGCGGTTCATTCGTTTCTTCGTCATAAAAAACAGGAATAGGAACCCCCCAACTGCGCTGACGAGAGATACACCAATCGCTTCTTTCACTAACCATAGAAGTGATGCGATTCTTACCCGTTGCAGGAATCCAACGCACCGAATCAATTGCTTCTAAAGCTAATTCCCGGAATCCTTCTACGGAAGCAAACCATTGTTCTGTTGCGCGGAAAATTGTCGGTTTTTTGGTTCTCCAATCGTAGGGATATTTATGCTGATATGCTTCTTCTTTGAGTAAGGCCCCCTTTTCTGTCAGTGCTAAAATTATTGCTTCATTAGCATCTTTCAAGACATTTAAACCCGCAAATTGTCCCGCTTCTGCGGTGAAATTTCCCTTATCATCCACGGGAGAAAGTATCGGTAAACCGTAACGTTGGCCGACGATATAATCCTCCTGACCATGGCCGGGGGCCGTATGAACTAATCCGGTACCAGAATCAGTGGTGACATAATCCCCACCGATGAGAATAGCACTTTCTCTGTCAAACAAAGGATGACGATATTTAGTATGTTCTAATTCCAGACCTTTAACCGTTGCTTTAATCGTCAAAGTTGTGTTAAAAGTGTCGGCCAATTTTTCGACTAAATCCGTCGCTACGATTAGATAATTAGACTCGCTAGTTTCCACCACTGAATAGTTTAATTCTGGGTTCAATGCGACGGCCAAATTCCCGGGTAAAGTCCAGGGGGTAGTCGTCCAGATAGCGACGGATAAATTAGGCAAAAATGGCGTTAAAACCGGGGTTAAAACTGACGTAATTGGAAAAGCAACATAGACACTGCGGGAAGTGTGACCTTCGGGATATTCTAATTCGGCCTCAGCTAAAGCGGTTTGAGAACTAGGACTCCAGTGAACCGGTTTTAGTCCCCGATAAATATAACCTTTTAGGGCCATTTTTCCGAATACGGCAATTTGAGCGGCCTCGTATTCGGGTTTTAGGGTTAAATAGGGATTTTCCCAGTCTCCCCAGACTCCATACCTTTTGAAACCTTCACACTGTTCTTTTTGCGTTTGAAGGGCAAAATCGTGGGCTTTCTGACGTAATTTCAAAGGGGTTAGACCCTCTTTTTCCGAGCTTTTGAGACTTTGTAAAACCTTCAGTTCAATCGGCAACCCGTGACAATCCCAACCCGGCACATAGCGCACTTTGTAGCCTTGCAGCAGTTTATATTTATTGATAATGTCTTTGAGAATTTTATTTAAAGCATGACCGATATGCAGAGATCCGTTAGCGTAGGGAGGACCATCGTGGAGAATAAATAATTCTTTGGGGTTATTTTGCGCTAATTTCTCGTATATTTGCTCATCTTGCCAGAATTTCTGCATTTCTGGCTCACGTTTGCTGGCATTTGCTCGCATATCAAAGTCAGTTTGAGGCAAATTAACGGTATCTTTGTAACTTTTAGCGTTGGACATTCTGGCAAACCTATGGATATCAATCGTTTTCGGCATTCATTCCTAAATAACGTCCCTTTGAGAGTCGTTATCTCTATCCTGTCACATAACTGTAATACAAATGTTACAAGTGACAATCATTGATCTATAAGTCTAGCGAGATTGAGTCCAAGAGCGATGATTTCCAAAGGCGATAATTTAGTTATTCGAGAATAGGGAGCATGAGGAGCATGGTGACGAATCCTAATTTTTTTTATGTCTCTCCAGAAGTGTATCTAGAAAGGGAAAGAGTCAGTCCGATTAAGCACGAGTACCGAAAAAGACGGATTTATGCGATGGTAGGGGCAAAAAAGCCGCATATTGTCTTAAATACAAATCTAGCTACCTTATTGAGTATCCATCTCGATGATAGTCCCTGTCTTGTTCTCACTTCCGATATCAAAGTTCGGTTAGAGGAAGCAAATTGTTATTATTATCCCGATATTGCCGCGGTTTGTGACGAGAGAGAGATTAACAATACCGATGATTTTATTCTCTATCCCGTTCTGATTATTGAAGTATTATCGCAATCGACGGAATCCTTTGATAGGGGTGATAAATTTAGCGATTATCAAACCTGTCCCACCTTAAAAGAATATATTCTTATTCATCAAAACCAGATGAAAATTGAGGCTCTTCGTTACTTGTTATGGTTCGATGGGGGGGCATAAATCGACTAAATCCTTATCTGGCAACAGACTTAATTGATTAGTTCGCTCTAGAGCAAAAATAATTAACAAAAATGGCTAAATGCCTTTCTATATAAGGGTTGCATCCCTTATAAACCCCGTCCATGGCATAACAAAAACCGAAGAGCCAAAATTGAATGTCACCGTCGCAAGGATTCCGGAGTTTGGCAAGAACAGATCTATGAAGTGGGGGATGGGGTAGAATTTACCAGTGTAGGATTCCGGGGATCGATCGCTTCTATCTATCGGAAAGTCCCCAGTTTGGTACAACTGCAATCTTTTTTTGACTTTACTAGGGGTTGCAGAGCTTATCAGTGAATTTGTCAATCCCGATCATATTGTTTTAGCACCTCGAATAAATTTAGTGCAAAAAACAGTACAAAAAAAAGGGGGGCAACAGTAAAGGGATTGGGGGAGGTTCAACTAATCCAAGAATAAGCGGTTTAAATGCGTCCTAGCTTAGTAACGTCAACTATAACCCTAAACGCTGCTTTTGACGGGCTTTGTAGGAAGCTAACAGCCAAATAGAGCCAGAAATCAAAGAAGGAGCAAGGACGAAAAAAGTGGCCATGGTTACGGGATGTTCCCGGGCCCAGACCCAATAGATCATCACGGCAAAAATCAAGCCACAGTAAGCTAGTCCCAGAAAGGGGATGCCAATGACCAAAACAGCGAATCGAGTATCTTTATCCATAAAATATCGGGATGGCAGCGAAAATTTAGCTGATGGGTTTCGCTTGTCCCTATCTTTACTTATAATCTTCCTTCTGGGATTGCTTGGGGAAAAATAAGGTATTTTTTAGAATTAGCCGGTGATTATTGGGAGGCCTTCCTTGCCGAAACAAAGATTAGATATATTATTAGTAGCCAAAAATCTCTGTGATTCCCGTCAACAGGCACAGCGATTAATTCGCGCTGGAGAGGTGAAAGTCAATCATCAAATCATCGATAAACCGGCCACAGAAATCGATCCAGAAGCGGCGATCGAGATTAAGCAGAAACTGCCCTATTTGTCAAGGGGGGGCGAAAAATTAGCCAAGGCCTTAGAATTGTTTGCCATCGATGTCAGCGATCGCATTTGTTTAGATGGAGGCATTTCCACGGGGGGATTTACCGATTGTCTCTTGCAAAAAGGAGCAAAACAGGTTTATGGGGTCGATGTGGGTTATGGACAAGTAGCCTGGAGTTTACGGCAGGATCAACGAGTTATTTTACTAGAAAGAACTAATTTTCGCTATTTAACCCCAGAAAAGTTATACAGACAGGAAAAACCCGCCGATTTAGCAGTTATGGATCTGTCTTTTATTTCCCTGACCAAAGTTTTGCCGACCCTGTGGACGCTATTAAATCCACCGCGAGAGGCGATTTTATTGGTCAAACCCCAATTCGAGGTGGGACGAGAAAAAGTCGGGAAAAAAGGGGTAGTTCGCGACCACCAAGACCAAGCATCGGCAATTTTTCAGGTTTTACAGGCCGCAGAAGTCTTAGGATGGTTCTATCGGGGTTTAACTTCGTCCCCCATTACCGGACCTGCGGGTAATGTCGAGTATCTTCTCTGGTTATCCACCGATACTGGCCCAGTTAGTCCCAGTTTAACAGCGATCGCAGAAATCACCCAAGCAGCGATCGAACAGTTTTAACCCCAGTGTTTTTTCAAGGATATGGGGTGTGGGGAGATGTATTCTTACATACAAAAACGATGATCGGCGAGTTCAATCTATTGGAAAATGGGAGAGATAACCCGAAAAATTCTTGTTAAATCATGTTAAGTCCCGTAGATACGATTAGAATTCTCGAAAATCATCCCGATCGCATTTTTCAAGCTGGTGAAGTTATTTTTGTCGATGGCACGGAGGGCGAGTTAATGTACGGTATTCTTAGCGGAGAAGTGGAGATGTATGTTAAGGAACAATTGATAGAAACTCTAGAAAAAGGGGATGTATTCGGAGTGGGAGCGCTCCTGCATGGGGATAAACTGCGAGAATCCACAGCTATTGCCAAAACTGATTGTAAATTAGCCTGTCTCAATCAACCGCAGTTTTTATTTGCCGTACAGGAAACCCCCATGTTTGCGATCGAAGTATTAAGAAGTTATTCCGATCGCTTTCGCAAGTTGAAAAAAATCTTCACCGGTGAAGCATAGAGGAGCAAAAGAAAGCCATACCCCGAAAACTATTGACCGAAAATCTCACCGATAGTTAAACGGGAACCATTGACCAAATCCCCGCCAGAACGCGGTGGTTTTCCCGATAATTGCACTTCTTTTAATAATAATAAACCCGCTCCCGTCTGCACCACTGGCCCGAAATTTTTCCAGAGAGTCACGATCGATCCCACTTCTCCGCTTAGATGAGAAAGGTCTTTTGTCTGTAATTCTCGAGGCAGTTGACTAGGATCGTCTAGGGGAATAGTGGCCATCACTTTTAGGGGTTGTCCCCGGAAAGTGGTCAGCGCATTAGGATAAAAACCCCGGACTCGATCGTGAATTGTCTGGCCCGAATCTTGCCAGTGGATTAGGTAGTCAGATTTCTCAATTAAAGGGGCATAGGTGGCATCGTCGTTATTTTGAGGAATTGGGGTAATTTCTGCTCGATCGAGCTTAGAGAGGGTTTCTAGGAGCAAATCCGCCCCCATTTGCCCTAGGGTTGCTCCCACCTGTTCGGCATTGTCAAAAAGAGCGATCGGGCTGTAGGCTTTCAGTAACATCGGTCCGGTGTCCATGCCCGCATCCATTAACATGGTGGTGATACCGGTTTCTTTTTCTCCCCTAGCGATGCACCACTGCACGGGGGCCGCTCCCCGATATTTCGGTAAAATTGAGCCATGAACGTTAATACAGCCTAATCTCGGCATCTCTAGAATTTCTGGGGAGAGGATTTGTCCGTAGGCAACCACTACAAAAGCATCCGCTCGCGATTTTCTGAGAAAATCTAAGGTTTTAGCATTTTTTTTGACACTTTTGGGCTGCAAAACTGGTATTTGCTGTTCTATGGCTATTTGTTTCACCGGTGAGGGGATTAATTGATTACCCCTTCCCCGGCGCTTGTCCGGTTGGGTAACTACGGCAATTACTTCTATATCGGGATTGGCTAATAATTTTTTGAGGGTGGGAACCGCAAAAGTCGGGGTTCCGAAAAAAACAATACGCATGGGAGAGGGGGGATTTTTCAGTTATCAGTGAGCAGTAATCAGTAATCAGTTATCAGTAATCAGTAATCAGTGAAAAGAAAGGGCGAATTCTTGAGTGAGAATGTCCACTGAGTTATTAACGGCTAACTATGCCAGACCATTGAATTTTTTTGGCTTTTTCCCGACGATAGGAGAAAAAATGATCCTCTTGTTGATAGGTACAAAAAGGAGCGATCGCGATTTGTTCATCCCTAATTCCTAACTGTTGTAGTTGATGATAAATCACCCGTCGCACGTCTAAGCGCACTTTTCCTTTTTCCTCGTCAGCAAATAAGGGGGAAGGGGACAGGTTAAATAAATTCGCCAGAATTTGGTCGGGATTGGTTTCTTGAGGGAATAAACTTAAACCCACTTCTGCGGCAACTTCTCCATCGACTTGATACACTTCCCCAGCAATTGCGGGCCCCAGGGCCAGCAGCAAGTTATCTAAACAACTACCGGAGTTTAATAACTGCTTAACTGCTTTAGGAACTATCCCCTTAGCTGTCCCTCTCCATCCAGAATGAATCGCCACCCCAACACCGCTAGAGCGATCGCCAATTAGTACAGGCGTACAGTCGGCACTGGCTACCCAAATCCCTTGACCAGAAGCATCGGTGATAATCCCATCCGCTTCGACAATTTCTGGGTTAGTAATCCCTTGGGGATTTAATAAGCGATCGCCATGTACCTGTTTGACCCGATAAACTGGTATATTTGCCCCTAGAGCAGCTGTAAAAGCTTCCGGGGTTTGGGGGTAATAATGACGGGTAAAAAAGCCGTGGGACCAATCTTCCAAGAGATTACAGGTAAGATAGGGCAATCCTTGCCATGTTTGCCATTGCCACAGAGAAGTCTCGGTTAATCGGACATCGATCGCTACATTGGTCACAGTCTAAACCTCTCTGGCTGCAATAATACCTTATTCTTTCCTATCCTAGTTCTGAGTTTGGCTAAAAGGCAACCTGAAGATTATTGCTTAAAACCCTTGACAAAAGGCGAGACTTGCTTTATGCTTGTTGTATGATTGGAATCCGTGCGCCCATATATATAATCCTTTTGAGCGAAGATAAGAAGGAAAAAAATAGTCTCAACAATTCCGTCTGCGCTGATTAGAAGTCATTTTTAAAAATTTACCCTTAACAGGTGTTTTGTTGCGTTCTTCGGTTTCTTTCCAGATCACAAAGGAACGACGAACTTGACCATCAATAAATACTCCTAAAAATAAATCAGGTTCTTCCGAACCTGCACTGTAGAAAATTCCTCAAGCTTCCTCTGGGGTTAGCAATGCTATAAAGCTGATAAATATCAATCTAAGTACCTAGGCAAAATTAATTACATACTCGCCTCCAAAATTGTCCAGCACTTTTTTAACGTAAGCGAGGAGGCTCTTTCGGTCTTTATAGGCGCTAAATTCAATCCATTCATATTT
>SFBI01000129.1 GCA_007095845.1 Microcystis aeruginosa Ma_MB_S_20031200_S102 | reverse complement strand
GATAACTGATAACTGATAACTGATAACTGATAACTGATAACTGATAACTGATAACTGATAACTGATAACTGATAACTGATAACTGATAACTGATAACTGATAACTGATAACTGATAACTAACGGTGATAGTTAATTTTTAAGTAGAGAAGAATCTTTTAATTCAAAATAAGCTTGTAATTCTTCTTTCCAGAGTTGATATTTTTCTTGAATTAGTTGATATTGACTGGAAAAATCGAGGTGGCAATCAACGAGATTGCTATCGATATCGGATTGGACTAATTCCCTTTCGATTAGGGTTTCTCGGATAAATTTTAAACATTCTTGTCTCAAAGTTTCCGCTTGATCGATAATTATCTGGACTTGATTAATTGCTCGATCATACAATGGAGTTTGTGAATGAAAAATTTCGGAAGATGCGGCCAGATTTCGCAGTCTATGGAATTGATTTTTCTTTTCTACTAAACTGGCAATTTTGGGGTTAATTTCAAAAAGCAGGGTTTTCACCAGAGGAGCCAAGCGGCGAGTGTTAATATAATCGTAGTTATTAAGATCTGATTTAATCAGGTGTACCTGTTGTAAATCGACTGTAATATCGTGGAATTGGATCTCGGTTTCGGTGATGGTGGGATGAATTGTTTTAACTTTCCACGTGGTAACAGAAGTCAACTGCTGGCGATCAATATTAACCATTTGCTGCTCCATTTTCAGCACATCGAGGGGAATGCTATAAAGTTTTTTCTCAGGGATATAGATAACATCGCTACCGAGAATGCGATCGATTTTAGGACGACGATATAAATAATGATACAGGAATCGATAAAAGCTTTTACTACCTTGAAATATCTGGAGAAATAACCAAATTTTCCAGCTAAATAACCCGCTAAGAAAGCGTCCGAATAGATGGGAATTCGAGGAGGAGTTATTCATGAAATTCCGTGATCAGTTATCGGTGAGGAATCGGAGGTTTGGTTCTTTTCAGTGTTCGGTAAACAGTAATCAGTAATAAAGATGAAGATAACTAACTAATTAACCTAAAACTTACATCTGATAACTGATTAAGGACGTTCTCCGGGTAGATTTTTTGGCGATGTTGGTTTCGATCTTACCTGTTGACGACCGTTGCGGATAACCTGTAACATTTCCCCTAATTGTCGATCGAGATGTTCTAAAACCGCTTCAGCATAGTCATCAGCACCTTTTTGAATTTCATGACATTCAGCCTGGGTTTTTTGTCGTAACTGTTGCACTTCCTGCATGGTGCTGTGACGCATCTGTTCGATTTCATCGAGGGTTTGTTGTTGCAAGGATTCGCACTCCTGCTGAACCCGTTGACGAATTTGGGATGCTTGCCGTTCTGCTTGTTGAATAATACCAGACTCGTCGAGAATTTGGGCGGCCCTTTGTTGAGCGGAACGAAGAACTTGTTGAGCGTATTCTTCTGCTTTAGTGATAATTTCCTGTTCTTCCTGCAAAATTGCTAAAGCTTTCTGTACTGCTGGTGGCACGGTTTCATAGATGAGATCGATTTGTTCGGCTATCTGTCCCTCATCGATCATTGTCCAACGGGTTAGGGGGATATGGAAACTATCAAAAATCATCTCTTGCAGACGCGCCAGATCCTGATAGATATCGAAATCGACGGGTGGACTGGGAACCCCACTATTAGAAGTGTTAGGTACTGCTTTTCTGCGATCATTAGATTCTCGGCGCGCCATAGGTTCAGATCGTCCTCATTGCTGTATTTTAGTATGTTAGCTATAGTATGAGTAAATATCTCTAGAAACATTTTCCGGGACTAGATGACTGACGGAGCCACCGAATTGAGCAATTTCTTTAACCACGCTACTACTTAAAAAACTATATTCTTTAGTGGTGGCTAAAAAAACCGTTTCGATTCCTTCCCAGAGAGTTTTATTGGTGTGTGCCATTTGCAGTTCTTTTTCAAAGTCTGAGAGAACGCGCAACCCCCGCAAAAGTACCTTAGCACCTTTTAATCTGGCATATTCAACCGTCAATCCTGAAAAACTGTCTATCTCAACGTTTTTCAGGTGTTTTGTACAGTAACTGATCTGTTCTATGCGTTTTTCGACGGTAAACAGGGGGTTTTTATGGGGATTGCAGAGAACTGCCACGATTACTCGCTCGAATAGTGGTACACTCCGTTCGATAATATCTAAATGACCGAGTGTAACTGGATCGAAGCTGCCGGGGTAGATGGCGATCATTTCTCAACCTTCACACCTCGCCAAAAAGCGATATATCCTTTAATATTTTGGGCTTTTGGCTTAGGATCGAGATAATACCAAGCGGCATCTTTATTGTCCTGTCCATCTACCCTGAGAGTATAATAACTAGCCTCTCCTTTCCAAGAACAAATGGTATGGGTGTTACTGGGTTGGAAATATTCAGCTTTGATGGTATCGGGGGGAAAATAGTAGTTTCCCTCGACAATTTCGCAGTTATCGCTTTCCGCTACCACTGCACCATTCCAAATCGCCTTTGCCATGACACTAACTCCTAGTTCTGGTTCAAAATCATCTTACAACAGAGTTTGTAAATGTTGAACCAGTTGGTTAACCTGCATCACTCCCTCGATTCGATCGATCGGTTGACCATTTTTAAAGACTACTAAAGTGGGTAAAGCTTGAATACCGTACTTACTGGCTAAATTGGGATATTTATCTGTATCAATTTTGACAATTTGCAGGCGATTTTTGAAATACATTCCCGTTTGTTCTAGAATCGGAGCCATCATTTGACAGGGACCACACCAAGTGGCATAGAAATCCACTAACACGGGAAGATTAGTGGTTTGCAACAGTTCCTGAAAACTGGAAAACTCTTTTTTGACTGCCATAAATTGTCACCTCGCCAGAAAAATAGCCTTTTCCCTACTATAGCTTTTCTAGATGCTCCTTAGACCTCCTGCAAAAGTAAGTTCTCGATGTGCTATCGGCTCAAAATATCTTAAAAGTCAGATAAATTTGCGATAATTTTCGGTTTTATGGCTAGGATAGTTGTCTCTTGTCTTTTTTATCCTCATCTCCCCACTCCCTATCTCCCTATCTCCCTACCTCCCCATTTCCCTACCCCCCCATCTCCCCACTCCCCTCTCCTGTCTCGGAGTCTCCTGTCTCCTCACCTAACGGAAGATTTTTGATTTCTTCAGAGCAGTCATCGATCGCCGGGAAAATGCTAAGTTAAGTAAAGACTCGACAGCCAACTTTCCATGAACATCCTAACCAAGCTGCTTTTTCCCGAAACTAAAACCCCAGAGCAAGTAGGTTCACCGCGAGTACAGAAAAGCCGCCGGGGAATCGAAACCAAATCCGCCGCAGAAATCGTTATTATGCGACAAGCGGGTAAAATTGCCGCCACAGTCCTCAAGGAAATTGCCGAGATCGCTCAACCCGGGATGACGACCGCAGATCTGGATGTCTATGCGGAAAAACGTATCCGCGCAATGGGTGCTACTCCCAGTTTTAAAGGTTATTATGGCTTTCCTGCCTCGATTTGTGCCTCCGTCGATAACGAAGTCGTTCACGGTATCCCTAGCTCGAAAAAACGCCTCAAAGCCGGTTCTGTGTTAAAGGTAGATACGGGGGCCTACTACCAAGGTTATCATGGGGATTCCTGTATCACGATCGCGATCGGTTCCGTCTCTCCCAAAGCCAAAAAATTAATCCGCGTAGCGGAAGAAGCTTTATATAAGGGCATAAATCAGGTAAAAGCTGGCAATTATTTGCTCGATATCGCAGGAGCGATCGAAGATCACGTTCAAGCTAACGGTTTCCAGGTGGTAGAAGATTTTACCGGCCATGGAGTTGGCAGAAATCTCCACGAAGAACCCTCGGTATTTAATTTTCGCACTAATCAGTTACCCAATGTCAAACTCCGCGCCGGGATGACTCTGGCAATTGAACCAATTGTCAATGCGGGATCCAAACATACCAGAACTTTGCGCGATCGTTGGACGGTGGTGACGATGGATAATGCTCTCTCTGCTCAGTTTGAGCATACTGTCCTAGTAACCGCCACAGGTTACGAAATCCTAACCGATCGCAATAACCTATAAAATTGTCTATAGATTTTTTGCTCCGGAATCTTAATTGAAAATTTATTTAGCGGCAGGATTTAGTCAAAATGTTTAAAAATATCGTTGTTGCCTTAGATTGTGGGGAATCATCCCATCGAGTCCTTCATGCTTTGAATTCCCTCTCGCTAACGGCAAATTCTTCCATCATCATCACCCATATTCTCAGCAAGGAGGGAGATGAATCGGCAGTGGATCGCCCTCACCCCTCCCGTGAGATCATTGAAGATCAATTGCGCTGCTATCAATCCCAGATTGCTACCCCTAGTGAAATCGAGGTCATCTTTGGCGATCCCGCGGAGGAAATTATTCGTTTAGCTAATATCTATCAAGCTGATCTGATCGTCATCGGCAGCCGGGGATTAACGGGAGTTCAACGGGTGATTGAAGATTCTGTTAGTAGTCTCGTGGTGGCAGAAGCGACCTGTTCTGTATTGGTGGTAAAAGCATAGCAGCCAGTATTAAGCGTCGAGACTCCCAGACTGGTGAGACAGCTATCAGGGATCGGATTTGAGCAGCACTGCTGACTAAAATTTGCAAATCTTATTTTTCCCCGATGTTTTCCCCCATACATTCCCCAGTATTTCCCCACTCACTCCCAATGTTTCCACAGTTTACCCAGACTTTTCCACAGGCAACAGCGATAGAATCGGCACTTGCTTCTAGAAAAAATTAATCTTGATTGTCAAAATCTCCATCGATAGATACTGAGTTACTGTTAAGTTAAGTAAATAAAATCTAGCTCTAACCCTTATTCCCTCGTAAATATTAAGTTTTTCTAAAGCATTCCTTTACATCTGGTAATATTGCAACTCCCTCCAACTTGGCTCACAATAGTCCTTACTGTCCACTGCACCAGTCAGGGATTTCCCCACTTCCGATCAGAGGTAAACGATATGAATACATCAGTCAGTATCTTGGCAGAAATCCCCGAAATTCTCCACCAATCCCTACAACAATACCTAGAAACTCACCCCGGTTGGGATCAAGATGGTGTGTTTACGGCGGCTTTATCATTTTTTCTACTTAATTGTCAATCCCCCGAAAGGATGAATTTTGAGGAACAAAATAGCTGTGCCAAGGTTTATCTAGAAACTTTGTTCCAGCGCTCGGAGTGCTAATTCGGTGATAATAAGAGTCGGGTCCTGGTTAAAAACCCGATTTTCCCCTATGAATTCCGATAAAACCCCTAATTTAATTATTCCTCAGCTAATTATCGGTTTGGGTAATCCCGAACCCAAATATGATCGCACCCGTCATAATATCGGTTTTGAAGCTGTGGACTCATTAGCGCGGGATTGGGGGCTATCTTGGCAGGAAAACAAGCGATTTCAAGGTTTTATCGCCGAGGGTGACGGTCCTCCCCCGGGCAAAATTCGTCTTTTGAAACCCCAAACCTATATGAATCGCTCCGGGCAATCGGTGCGATCGGTGCTGGACTGGTATAAACTAGCTCCAGAGTCGATTTTAGTCATTTACGATGATATGGATCTGCCCCTAGGCCGGTTGAGAATCCGTCTATCGGGATCGGCGGGCGGACACAACGGTATTAAATCGATGATTGCCCACGTTGGCACGGAAAACTTCGCTCGTTTACGCATAGGAATCGGTAAATCAACCGAAAAAGCGACTATTTCTCATGTTTTAGGCCGATTCACCCCCCAAGAAAACGAAGTGATCTTGAAAGTGTTAGACTTGTCCAGAAAAGCGATCGAACTTGGTCTCAAACAAGGGTTACAAAAGGCAATGAGTCTCTACAACAATCAAAGTGTAGAGATTGGCTCTAATCTATGCTGATAGCAAATAAGCCCGATTTTAGTAATGGTTATAATCGCCATTTTCGTCTATACTCCTACAGAACCCTTGCTTAAATTTTGATCGCCCTTTGCTAGATTAGGTCAATTTTTATCCTCGATATTAGCAGTTTAAGTATGATTAATCGCCAAAGTTTGCTGAGATTCGCCCACAGGTTTAATCTCATTTTATTGATAATCGCTACAGTTTTTTGTCTTTGGGGTAATGCTGCTTTTGCCCATCGTCCCCATGATGTAATTAGTCAAGTGGAAGTTTCTCCTGATTTCCAGACAGATAATACAGTATATATCTTGGTGCGAAATAACTTTTATAAGTCTAGCGACGGAGGTAGCAACTGGAAAAGATTAATTCAAGGTTTAGATTATACGGGGGAATTGAGTTCCTTATCCCTATCTCCCCTCAATAAAAATATTCTCTATCTAGCTTCAAGATCCAATGGTATTTATAAAAGTGAAGATGCGGGGGAATCTTGGCAGCAAGTTAATCAGGGTTTAGCAACTAACTTTATTAACTTTGTACAAATTGCCCCTTCTGATCCCAATATAGCAGCAGCAGTGGGATTAGAAAAAGGGGTTTATTTAACCGAAGATGGTGGTAAAAATTGGTCAAATATTTTCCCCACCAAGGCACTGATAACCTTTCTCGCTATTACTCCCAACAATCCTAATCGCATTTTTTTTGGGGATGAACAGGGTAAATTATACACTTCCTCCGATGGGGGGAAAACTTGGCAGAATCTCCCCTTACCCGCTAATGTGGGGGCAGTAGATACAATGGCTTTTTCTCCTAATCTAGACAGGGATAAAACCTTTTTTGTCGGTACAAAAGAAGCAGGTATTTTTAAAACCGTTGATGATGGTAAAACTTTCCAAGCTGTTAACGAAGGAATTAAGGATAAAATCATCGAAGACATCGTTATTTCTCCCGACTATGCCCAAAATTTAACCGTTTATGCCATTACTTGGCATGACGGAATGTATGTTTCCCAGGATGGGGGCAAAAGTTGGACAAAAATGAGCGCGGGTTTAACCAAAGATAAACAGGCTGATGATTACAAAGTACCCCACTTTATGGATTTAAAAGTCGTTGAAGATACGATGTTTTTGGGGGGATTTAATGGCTTATTTAAAACCACAGATAGCGGCAAACAATGGCAGGAAATAGAAACTTTAGCCCGGGCAACAGTTATCGCTATGGCGGTTTCTCCTAATTATGCCCAGGATGGTACTGTCGTCATTGCTAATTATGTAGGCAATATCTTCATCAGTCGCGATAAAGGGGAAACTTGGAAACCAATTAATCGCGGGTTAGAGGTTTATCGACTTGGTAAAGATCCCGAAGAATCAGGACAAGATCCCCGGCGTTTCTTTGACATTGCTTTTTCTCCTAACTATGGAGAAGATAGAACTATTTTTGCTGGGTTTTTACGCAATAGATTTGCCAAATCTGATAACGGTGGTGATTTATGGAAAATTATCGAAATTGATCAGAAAGTACGCGGTCCGAGAATAGTTCCTTCTCCAGATTTTGCCAAGGATAAAACTCTCTTTCTCAGCAATCAGCAGGGGAGAATATTTCGTTCTACCGATGGAGGAAATACGGTTAAAAATATCAGTGAAGTGGGCAAAATTTCCGGTAATTATGCCCCTGCTATGGTAGCTTCCCCCGATTTTGCTAAGGATAAAACTTTGTTTGTCACGGGAACAGAGGGAATTTATCAAAGTGTTGATGGTGGACTAACTTGGAAAAATGTCACCCAAGGAACACCCCTATCAAAAACCCCTAATGTGCAGTTGGCAATTTCTCCCAATTATCCCAAGGATGGAACTATTTTTGCTGGGACAATTTCTGGTTTGTTTGTCAGCAAAGATGGGGCTAAAAGTTGGACAAAATTAGAGAAACCGGGGTTTAATCCGCAAGCATCAGTAGAAACCATTGCTATCTCTCCTGATTATGCTAATGATCGCACGGTAATGGTTAGTTTACAGGGAGATGGTTTGTTTAAATCTACCGATGGTGGGGAAACTTTTAAGCTAATTGGTGATCCTAAAATACCTCTAGTGAAAATTCATAGCATCCCTTCCTCTGGCATCTCCGTCCAGTTTTCTCCTAATTATGCTCAAGATAAAACTTTATTCGGTTTTGGTGGTGCTAAAACTACAGTTTTTCGTTCCACTGATGGGGGGGAAACTTGGACAAGTGTAACTATTCCTCCTCACGCAGAAGAAAATACACCCCGCTATAAAATCGGTGAGTTTTTCTCCGGTCCCCTTGGTACAATCTTGCGCTTAGTTATCCCGATTCTCCTAGCAATCGTCGCTTATTTTCTGGTGGGTTTCCTGAAACTGGAGAAAATTATTAATCTTCCTAAATCCTTCTTCCGCATGACAGGAGCATTGATGATTTTTCTGTTTGTTTTCTTCGTTATCATTACCCAAGTTTAGGAGAAATTTTGACCGGCGGGGCTTGACAAATCCCGCCGCTTGCCCTATACTTATATGTATAGTGGGAATCCGTGCCTGCCTGCGACCTCTAATTTTTGTGGCAGTTATCCCCTCAGACAATTAACCATCGGCAACGTAGGGATTGACCATCTTAGCGGGATCAACAATGCGATCAAAATCATCTTCCTCGATGTATCCTAGTTGCAAGGCTGCCACTTTCAGGGTTAAATCCTTTTCTAAGGCATAATGAGCGACGTAGGCAGCCTTTTGGTAGCCAATCACGGGACTTAAAGCAGTCACCAGCATCAAGGATTGATTTAAAAAAGTCTCAATTTGTTTTTGATTAGCAGTCATCCCCTTAACCAAAAACTGACAGAAATTAGCGCAACCATCCGTGAGCAAACGGATAGACTGCATGAGATTATGAATCAACAGCGGTTTATAGACATTCATCTCCAGATGTCCTCCAGCACCTCCCATCGTCACCGCTAAATCATTAGCCATCACCTGCACTGCTATCATCGATAAAGCTTCGCATTGGGTGGGATTAACTTTCCCCGGCATAATTGAAGAACCCGGTTCATTTTCTGGCAGCTGTAATTCTCCTAATCCACAACGGGGACCACAGCTAAGTAAACGGATATCATTAGCAATTTTATAGAGGGAACTAGCGATAGTTTTCAGTCCCCCGCTCAAGAAAACGAGAGCATCGTGGGAACCCTGCACGGTAAACTTATTAGGAGCAGTAATAAAGGGTAATTTGGTCAGATTAGCGATTTCGGCAGCCACATCTCGATCAAAATCTGGAGGAGCATTAATTCCCGTACCCACTGCTGTTCCTCCCAAGGATAAACGATAGACTTTTTCTAGACATTTTTCTAGCCAATCGCTGCCGTCATCTAATAAACCTACATAACCGGAGAACTCTTGTCCCAGGGTTAAAGGAGTGGCATCCTGTAGGTGAGTACGACCAATTTTAACTATATTTGCCCATAATTGCACCTTTTCATCGAGACTATCCCGTAATAGTTGCAGACTGGGAATTAATTTTTCTTTGACTGCCAAGGCAACAGCAATATACATGGCCGAGGGAAAAGAATCATTAGTCGATTGGGACATATTAACATGATCGTTGGGATCGACGGGAGTTTTGCTCCCCAGAGGATTCCCCGTCAGTTGACTACAACGATTGGAGATGACTTCGTTGATGTTCATGTTAAACTGGGTGCCACTTCCCGTCATCCAAACGTAGAGGGGAAAGTTATCTGCGTGTTGTCCGGCTAAAATTTCATCGCAGACTTGACAGATAAGATTTTTTCTCTCCTGACTGAGACGATTTTTTTGCTGATTGACAATTGCACAGGCTTTTTTGAGAATGGCATAGGACCAGATCATCTCCCGGGGCATGAGATTATCACCGATACTAAAGTATTGTAGGGATCTTTGGGTCTGCGCTCCCCAAAGTTTATCGGCAGGTACGGGAATTTCTCCCATGCTGTCTTTCTCGATGCGAAATTCTGTCATCTTTAAGTTACTTCTGCGGTCAGGAAAAGATGGTCGTTATCTGGCCTGAAAAAGGGAGGTCGCAGGGCGACACGGATTCCCACTATAGGAAGAGCATAAGTCAAGTCTGGCTGGTTTGTCAAGCCCTATGGGAACTTTTTCTGGCGGCATTTTTACCCGGGAGGTTGACAAGAATAACTGGCAGGTTGCTGGGGCGATTATGAGACAAAAACTGTTATATTGTAGGGAAAATAATCAGTAAAAAAGACGGGATTGGAGACTATGGACACAGCGATCGCATTAAGTTGGACATTGGGAATTATCTTAGGGTTGATGACCCTTTTGTTTATCTTGCGGATCGTGCTGACTTGGAATCCACAGGTAAATTTAAATAGCTTCCCCTTTAATATTATTGCTTGGCCCACAGAACCTTTTTTAATCCCCGTGCGTAAACTGATACCACCCTTGGGAGGAGTTGATATTTCTCCGATTATTTGGGTGGGAATTTGTACGCTGCTGCGGGAAATTCTTCTCGGTCAACAGGGTTTGATTACCATGGCCTTAAAATAATTATTCACGCGACTAAAATATGCTGACATAATTTATGTTCTAACTCTCGTTCCTGTTTTTCTAGGGTAATAATCGCCTGTTTGATAATACTTTTAACATCCATCCCTTGGTCGGATTGTTTTAACCATTGTTGTGCGGTGTTACCTTCACGGAGAATTTTTTGTAGGGGAGAGAGGAAACAACTAAAACCCCTTGCTTTAGCGATCGGATAAACTTGAACATAGAGGTCTTTAATCCAATCCCTAGCCAAGATTTCCCGTCCATCGTACCAATGTTTCAGGGTGGCATCAAGACTAAAACGCGCAGCAGCCTGTTCGTTTTCTTGAGTTAAAGTTAATAAATCTTCGCTGCGATTGCTACTAGGTAATTGACTTAAAATTAAGGGGTCTAATTGGGGATCTTGTAAAAGTTGAGTTAAACGGGCCTCTAAAAAAGCCATAACTGCTAATAAACTAATAGGATCAGCAATCAGGTCACAAATTCGCAATTCTAGACGATTGAGATTATAGGGACGATTGCTACCGTTAGGACGTACCGACACCCAGAGATGACGAACATTCTGCATCGTACCGAGTTTTAATTGTTCCTCGGTCCAGGTGACAAAATGTTTATGACTTTCAAAGAGGGGAACATAAGCGGGAGTTTGGGGGAAAACTTGCCAACGACGGGAATGGGAACCAGTGATTTTACCATCGAGAAAAGGAGAGGAAGCACTTAAAGCCAAGTATAAAGGAGCTTCTAGACGAATTAAGCGACAGGCACGCATTAAATCCTCATAATCGCTAATACCGACGTTAATATGAATACTGGCCGTGACTACATTAGTGCCGTAGGTCTGTTCGATATAGTCATGATAGGGATTGTGGGGGTCACTGCGATAAAAATATTGACTATCACCCAAGGAGAGGGTGCTGCCGGGGATGAGGGTATAATCGCCTAAACGACGCAAATATTGCCGTAGAGCTAGACGAGGTTTTAAAGTAGCGCAGAAAAGACGGTCATAGTTAGTCATGGGAGCCGTGGTATATTCTACGTTACGAGTATCTGGCTCCCGGACAAAACCGTCTAAATCCTTGACAATGCGATCGGATAAACCGATAACTTCTCCGGCTGCCGTTCCGGTGTACATTTCCACTTCAAAACCTTTACTTAGAAGCATCGTCAATTCACCCTGCTGTGTCTATTTTGTAGTTTGACATTATTTGGACTGTAAATGACGTTCGATCAGTAAAATCGCTACTATATCATCAATGGGGCGATTGGGAAGACGCATACCTTGGGGGATGAGTTTCTGTAATCCTTTGGGGGGGAACATTTGCCAATAGCGATCGCGCGCTTCTAGGGTACTATTGCGTTCATCTACTAGAGTAATCGGGATGGTGATACGAGCGGCAATTTTTTGGAGCCAACTTTTTGAAGTGGTTTGATTCCCCATCACCAATAATTCGATCGAATATTGTTGACAGAGACTGACTAAACGCTCGATCGCTTGTGACGATGCTATCACCTCATGGGTATAAATTTTCCCTGTCGATGACCTGACCGCGATCCCACATTTGTCCTTACCGGGATCAAAACCGAGAATACACATAGTTTTTATCTCCTGCAGCAGTGGTCGGTTTGATTAAATGATTAAATTAGGGGTTCGGGTGTTGGGGATTTCAGTTATCAGTGATCAGATTGTAGTTTTAAGTGGGCAGTGTTAGGTGAAACCCACTGATTACTTTTTACTGATAACAGCAGCAAGGGAATGCCAAAATTTATTAAGTATCTAAGCAAAATTAATTATACATATCTAACCCCGCTCTTGCCTCTTGCCTTTTGCCTTTCTTCACTAGGAAATTAATTTTGCACGACTACTTATAGATATTTCGACCAAATTGAGATGCAGCCACGGAACCGAACTAGACCTGAAGAGGTAGAAATTTATGAAAGCTGAAGATTTTGATCGCAAATTTGATGATGGAGAAAATATCATCGAATACTTGGATTTAACTAAAATTAAACGTTCTAATTGCGAGGAAAAATCAGCCAGTTCCAATTCCCTGCAAACAAGTCTCTTTGTTGTTGTTGCTGGGGATGGTTCCATCCGGCGGCATAAATCGACTAAATCCTTATCTGGCAAGAAGAGATTTAAATTAGTTCGTTCTAGAGCGAAAACAATTGATAAAAATTGCGGTTCTTCCGAACTTACAATGTAGAAAATTCCCCAAGCTCCCTCTCTGTCCAGTAATGCTCTAAAGTTGATAAATATCAATCTAACAAAAACTCAAAGCTTTACTATACAAGCTTTACAAGCATAAGTTGTTAATAGTTTTACATGACAGGTTCGGTAGAGCCAAAATTGCTAAACGTCTTTCTCTATAAGCTATAAGGGTTTCATCCCTTATAACCCTCGTCCATTGCATAACACAAACCGAAGAGCCTAAATTAGTTCGTTCTAGAGCGAAAACAATTGATAAAAATTGCTAAACGTCTTTCTCTATAAGTACCTAAGCAAAATTAATTACACATATCTAACCCCCTCTTGCCTTTTGCCTCTTGCCTTTTGCCTATCTTTACTAGGAAATTAATTTTGCACGACTACTTAAGCTATAAGGGTTTCATCCCTTATAACCCTCGTCCATTGCATAACACAAACCGAAGAACCTTATTTTTTCCCTTGCAGTAAACCGAAACGAATTAAACCCGACTCGTAACCGCGCCGCATTAACCCTAAAGATAAGGCCCCTTGGATAGTAGTATAACCGCTTGCTAACAAACCTGCGATCGCATCTGTGGTTAAGGCCGAATCAATCACCACATCCCAAAAAGCAGCCACCGATAGGGACCAATCATCGGTTTTTAGGTCTTGAAAGCCAACTTCACGAGCAATATCGGCGTATTCTGGCAAAGAAATCACATAGGGCAGACAATAAACCTGATAAATCTCGTTTAATAGCTTAATCTCCCCTTCCGTTAAATTACCGGCGAGGGAAGTGGTGGGACGATGACACCAAGTAGCCATCAAAAAAGTCCCCCCAGGCCGCAAAACCCGATAACATTCCCGCAGAAATTGCCTTTTATCGGGCATATGTTCGCCACTTTCTAATGACCAGACCAGATCAAAATTATTCTCAGGAAAGGGGGTTTTTAGGGCATCAGCCACACAAAAACTGACTTTTTCTTCTAAATTGAACTCTTGCGCTCTTTGGCTGGCTCTAGCGGCTTGTACCGGGGAAAGGGTAATCCCCACCCCTTGGCTGTGAAATTTTTGGGACAGATAAAGACTACTGCCACCAATACCACAACCCACATCGAGAATCTGATTAGCGCCGGTGACACCACCCCAAGTTAATAATTCTTCTATTAAATCAATTTGTGCCTGACGGCGATCGAGTTTAATCTTACCACCGCGACCGTAGTAACCATGGTGCATATGTTCGCCCCAAATCCTTTCCCATAGTCCACTAGAGGAGTCATAAAAATCAGCTATTCGTTGATAAAGTTCCATGGTCATTTCCTAAGTAAGTGGGTGGAATTAAAGATAAGAGGTTTCCGACATAAGAAGTTTCTCCAGTATTGAGTTCCGATGTTTCTAGTTTAACAGATTTAGGCGGACAAAGTACACAGAAAAGAAGAGGAGGAAATCATTAGTCTTTAGAGAGAGTTGACAGAAAGGTGGCCAGTGGCATAATATTCTCGAAGATGTGTCGTTAACCTAATCTATTTGTATTTACCCTTGTGCGATACTTGGATTATCTATCTGTAACTCAAATGACTGAATCCACCTTAACAGAACTGCATCAGAAAATCGATGCTGGTGTGAGAATAGCGATCTAGGAGAGTCTATCAGCATTTTAAAAGATGGCTAAATTGTCACCTTAACGGCCGAGCAAATTCCCCCCAAACCACAATAATAAATGCTTTCAGGATCAAGATTTGGTAGTATTAAATAGGGAGTGAAATGTTATGACTAGAATTAAGCGTAGGCAATTACTATCCCTGACTGGTTCTTTATTAGCCACTTTAGGATTGAGCCAGTTGGAATTGAAACAGCGAGCCATTCTTTATCATAGCGTACTGGCAGAGAATACACCTCGTAAACGGGCATTATTAGTGGGTGTTAATAATTACCCCGATACTAGATGGATACCCCTTGAAGGTGCAGTCAATGATGTCAAACTACAACAGGAATTACTCATTCACCGTTTTGGATTTCAGTCCGAGCAAATTTTGCTTTTAACTGATCATGAAGCAACTCGTGAGAATATCCTACAAGCGTTTGAGGAACATTTAATTAAATGGGCGCAACCCGGTGATGTGGTAGTTTTTCACTTTTCTGGTCATGGTTCTCAAGTTTTTGATCCCGATCAAATTTTTCAAGATGGGCAAGTTAGCACGATTGTTCCTGTTGATAGCATTCTCCCTCCAGGTTATCCCAATAAAGGAGGAAAAGTCAATGATATTACAGGTCATACTTTGTGGTTATTAATGCAAGCAATTAATACAGAAAATGTCACTTTTATTCTGGATAGTTGTCACTCTGGAGGGGCAAGAAAAGGCATCTTAACAGTGCGATCACGCCCTGGAAATCGGGAGTTAAACCGGACTGAAGACTCTAACATCCAACTGTTAGCAAGTCCCCAGGAACAGGAATATCAAAAACAACTGATGTCCAGACTCAACTTGACCGCTTCAGACTTGGCCACAGAGCGAAAAAAAGGCGTTCCCAAAGGCATAATGCTGGCGGCTGCTAGAACTGACCAAGCGGCGATCGATGCTTCCTTTGGTGATACGGCGGCTGGTATCTTTACATATATCTTGACTCGCTATCTCTGGCAGCAAACCGGAGGTGAGTCAGTTAGTCAAGTAATGATGAGTGCGACGGCTACTACCGATCGCATTTTACGCGAATATTTCCCGACGGCTGGTTTATTACAGCAACCAGAATTTAATACTAGGGAGGGAAGCAACAACAGCCAGCAAGGGGTTTATTTTCTCAAACCAGAGCAGAAAGTCCCTGCTGAAGCTGTGGTCACTCAAGTGCAGGGAAATCGGGTGGATCTGTTTTTGGGAGGGATCGATCCGCGTACCTTAGAAGCATTCGGTCGGGGGGCAATTTTAACTTTAGTGGATGGGGAAGGAAAAGAACGAGGTCAAGTTCAGATAGAGTCGCGTCAAGAGTTGACAGCTAAGGGGAAACTGATCCAGACAAGAGATAATATTGCTTCCGGGACTCTACTTCAAGAGCGATCGCGGGTTATTCCCAGGGACTTAACTCTCCGTATTGCCTTAGATGCTTCCTTAGGACAAGAACAAGCAGCAGCCAAGCAAGCTTTACAAGGGATTAAACCCATCGAAGCGGTTTCCTCAGATGAGACGGATATCCACTATATTCTGGGTCGAGTGACTTCTGTTTACTATCAACAATTGCAGAAACTTAAAGTGACTCCCTTACCAGAAATAGGTAGTCTGGCTTTATTTTCTCTGGCTGCGGATCTGATTCCGGGTTCGGCTGGGATTTCAGGAGAAAGTGTAACTGATGGAGTCAAGCGATTGCAAGGGAAACTCAAGTCTTTATTAGCGGCAAGGTTAGTCAAGCTAACCCTCAATGCGACTTCCGCTCGTTTGAGTGTAGCTGCGGCGATGGAAACGGTAGATGGCGGCCAATTGGTGGCAGAATCGTTTACGGTTAGGGGTGCAAAGTCAGGCAGTTTCAGTCAAAATAGACGGGTGCGCGGTTTAACCAGTAACGCGCAAAAAATCAAGCAGGGGACTCAAGTACAATTTCTCGTACAAAATAACGAGTTAGTTCCTCTCTATATTACTGTTTTACTTATTAGCGTAGATGGGGCGCTTTGTGTCCTTTCGCCTTTACCGGGGACGGGAGATAATTCTCCTGTGACTCCGGGGGAAAAAATTCAGATTCCCGATCCAAATCGAGGGGAAAGGTATAAATTTAAGGTAGCGGGTGAAACGGGAATAGCGGAAGTGTTGGTTATTGCTACTACGACTCCTCTAACCAAAGCTGTGGAATTGTTGCGGGTTTTAGCTACAGAGAGGGGGGATAATCTGAGAGGGACACCTATAGATTTAACTCAGCCGGATGAGGCGATTTCTAGCCTTCTGGATGATTTAGATGGGGGTAGTCGGAGAAGTGGCACAGTTTCTACTTCAAGAGTGCGTCAGATTGATACTCGACAGATGGCTGCTATGTCGATTAGTTTTGAGGTGGTTGATAATTCTTTCTGATTCAAATCTATATTCATCTCCCTCTAGATGAGTTTCTAGATAAACTGCTGCATAATGGGGATCTTTAAGGGATTCGATCAGGGAATCATGATAACTATCACTGACTGGCATTTTCTCGCCTCCTATAATCTTGCCAATATTTTTGGGCTATTTCAATGTTTTTAGCTTACGTTTTTTTATCTCCTCCACACAGGAGTAAGATAATCGTTGTCCCGATTTGTCCAAAGTAAATGTGATAACCGGAACCATAGAGCCGCCATGTTTTAACTATAGCAGTTAGTCAGATTTAACGGTTTTATTGTAAAATAGGAGAGCTTCGGTTTAGGCGATTTCTCTAAGACTATATAGGGAAGATCCCCTGCATCCCAAGTTTGGGGGTTCTGAATTGAAAGCTCTCTTATGCGGCATAATAAAGAAAAAATGACTGAAACTGTCACCCTAGAACTGCCTGAAGCCTTAGCCGAACAAGCTAAACAAATTGCAGCACTTACTCATCGACGATTAGAAGAAATCTTAGTCGAATGGATTGACTACGCTATCAGCGAACTCTCCATCGAATCTTTGCCAGATAACCAAATTTTAGCCCTCTGTGACCTGCAAATGGAAGCTGAACAGCAAGAGTTATTCAGTAGTCTTTTAGCCCAGAATCAAGAAGGAGAACTTAATCAAGCTGGAGTCAACCAACTAGATACACTGATGCAGGTTTACCGGCGCGGTTTAATTTATAAAGCTCGTGCTTTAAAAGTAGCAGTTGAACGAGGTTTGCGCCCTCCTCTAAGGGAATAGATGGAAAATGTTAAGCATTGGCGAGGAAACTAATGTGCTAGAGTTAATTCATGGCAACGCAACCAAGAGAAATTGAGCGTTATGTAACAGCCGATGGTCAAATTCCTTTTGATAATTGGTTTGATTCTATCCGAGTGTCTAAAACTCAAACTATCATCAGTAAAAGACTTGACCGAGTGAGGATGGGCAATTTAGGCGATTACCGTTCGGTAGGAGGAGGTGTTTTTGAATTAAGAATAGACTATGGTCCAGGTTATCGCATCTATTTCGGACAAGTAGGGACAACCATCGTGTTGCTACTGTGTGGAGGTGATAAAGGCACTCAAATTAAAGATATTCGCCAAGCCCAAGAATACTGGAGAGATTATCGGAGTTAAAATTATGTCTAAAAGTATTAGCTACCACCCTTTTTTGCTGGACAATCTTAAAGATCCAAACTATGCGGCTCTTTATCTCGAAACTCACTTAGAAGAAGACGAGTTTGAATTCGATCCCGAATTACTGAAAATGGCTTTGAGGAATGTTCTGGAAGCTCTTGGGGATTCTCATTTAACCGCAGAACAAATTAAAATTTATGAGCAATTTCTCGATAAATTATTAACAATGCCAGCAGGAATAGGAATTTATAATTTAGGGCTTTGGCTGAAGGCTTTGGGATTAAAACTAGCTGTAACAGTTGATAAAGAGGGGAAGAATGTTGTTGAAAACTTGCCTAGTTTGAATGGAGATAACAAAGAAAAATATGAGGGAGTTTTAACGAAAGTCCCAGATCTATAACCAGAAAGTAGAATAAACGGCTCTTCTGGTTTCTGTGTGGAAACGAAGTCTATACTGATAGAATATCCGCAAAATAGTCTTAAAAGTTTTGTCCAGTAAGCATTTCACGATTCCATAAGCAAAAATTATCACACAAAGCCGAGAAGAGTCAATAAACTAAATATCCTTTCTTAAACCATGCTCAAATCCCTCAACCTCGCTACCCTACTGCTGCTACTCGCCTCCGGCGTGTCTATCTTGCCCATTTCTCAACCCGGAATAGTGCCACCTGTCCAAGCGCAAACCAATGAGACGAAAAAAGCTGAAGCGGAAAGGCTATTTAACGAGGGGATGCAACTATTCCAGCAGGGGACAGCCGAATCCTATCAACAGGCAATAATTAAATGGGAACAAGCTTTACCTCTGTGGCGTAATCTGGGAGATAAAGCACAGGAAGCCTTAATAAATCTAGCACTCGGTAGAGTTTACGATCTATTAGGATTCAAACCCAAAGCCCTGGAATACTATAACCAAGCCTTACCTATCTATCAATCCCTAAAAGACCGCAAGTGGGAAGCCATCACTCTCAATAATATTGGTGGTGTCTATGATGATTTAGGGGAGAAACAGAAGGCATTAGACTACTACCAACAGGCTTTACCCTTATCGCGGGCAGTGGGGGATCGCGAGGGGGAAGCCGTCACTCTCAGTAATATTGGTCTTGTCTATTCAGATTTAGGGGAGAAACAGAAGGCTTTAGACTACTACCAACAGGCTTTACCCTTATTGCGGGCGGTGGGCAATCGCGCAGGGGAAGCCGGACTTCTCAATAATATTGGTGGTGTCTATGATGATTTAGGGGAGAAACAGAAGGCATTAGACTACTACCAACAGGCTTTACCCTTATCCCGGGCAGTGGGCGATCGCTCTGGGGAAGCCACTACTCTCAATAATATTGGTGGTGTCTATTCTGCTTTAGGGGAGAAACAGAAGGCATTAGACTACTACCAACAGGCATTACCCTTATTGCGGGCAGTAGGGGATCGCTCTGGGGAAGCCACCACTCTCAATAATATTGGTG
>SFBI01000128.1 GCA_007095845.1 Microcystis aeruginosa Ma_MB_S_20031200_S102 | reverse complement strand
TTTCCTCGAAACCTAACTTGTGCGACTAAATCGCTTTCATACCTTTCTCCTTCCGTGACATCGGTAAATACTTCTTTGTCTAAAAAAGTAATCGAGTCCCTATCTAAATAATCCATCAATTGAGGAAAAAATAACTCGATAAATTCGACAAAAAAGGTGGAGATTAACTCCTTAAATAAGCGATCATGGTCAATATTATTAGTCATGTAATATCATCTTAACTAATCTGAGCGATGAATGACTACTCTTCTCTATTGTATTCTGAAAAGTCGCCTTTGGCAACGGATTGTTATGACCTCACCCCCTTAACCTACAGCGATTGCCAAATTTGCCTAAAAGCCATCAGATTGAGCAAAATCGAACAAAAGATCGTAAACGGCAGGAAAGAACGGCAAAAGAGAAGAAGTCATTACACTAACTGCAAAGGTTTATTGCTAACAGTTTTAGCCCAACTATTACAAGAAAACGGGTTTCTCGAAGAAACCCGTTTTCTAAATAAAGGCAATCACTCTCCCCAATTCATAATTCTCCTCTCCCTTATCATACTTTGTGCTTTTTGTCAAAAAAACTTTTTTTTTGCAATAAAACTACACAAAAAAAAGATCATCGTTATGGGTGAAAATGACTGATTTACCCGTCTTAATTAGGAGCACCTTCTAGGTGTGGCAAGGGTTTCAACCATTGCTGCCCAAAAAAGCACAAAATGACCCACTATGAAATTTTATCAAATCGCTGTAACCATGATAACGTCGTTGTTAAATAAAAATCTTTCTCAATTAATTCTTAAGAATTTATAAATATTGCGAAATGTTAATTTAAATATTGTCAAGTCTTTGCAGTCAATAAATAATTTTTGCTTATCTTTGTCGGAAAATAGAACTTCTGCAAAAATCCAACATCTACCATGGGGTTAGGAGTCAGTTATCAGTTATCAGTTATCAGTTATCAGTGAGAAGGGGATAGGAAAATGGGGGAATAGGGTAATGGGGAGATAGAGTAATTTCCACTAAAACCCTAAAACCCTAAAACCCTACACCCCACACCCCACCTGCCCCCCCGATGTCGGGGGGGTTGGGGAGGGTCACACCCTACTTCCCAGTTATTAGACAAAGATGAAAGAATCATGGCGAGAACGTCTGAATATCTCTCGAATAGCGATTAATGCACCGAGGTTAACCATTGCCTTCTGGTTAGCGGTGGCCATGGCGGGAATTTTGGCTTTTAGTTCCTTAAAATACGCTCTTTTCCCCGATATCAGCTTTCCAGTCGTAATAATTAACGCCCAAGCGGATTTAGCTACTGCTATCACCACAGAACAGCAATTAACTAAACCCCTAGAAAATCCTCTTTTCTCTCTCCCCGGTCGTCGTGATATTTCCTCGACTACTTCCCCCGGACAGTCAGTAATCAGCATTTTCTTTAAAATTGGCACAAATTTAGACAAGGCCACCGCAGCAGTTAAACAGGCTATCTCGCAAGTCCCTTTACCCCCTCAAGCTACCACAGAAGTTATCCCCGTTGATTTAAATGAGTCGGCAACAGTCACCTATGCGCTGGTGCCTGCCCCCTTCGGCTTGGCTCAGGGCAAGCTGAGCCAAGTCGAAGGGAGTGAGCAGAAAACTCTAGAAGAATTAAGCCAAATCGCCCAAGATAATTTAATTCCGCCCTTAAAAGCTCTCCCGGGTACGGCTAAAGTTAATTTACTCGGTCAAGGTACAGTTAGGGAAGATAATCCCCATAAAAGTTTAACCCGACCATTACCCACGCTGGTGCGCTTTAATGGACAAGAGGCGATCGCAGTGCAGGTAATCAAAAAAGGTGCAGCCAATAGTCTCGACCTGGCCGCTCAAGCAGAAAAACTGGTTAAAGACATAGCACAAAAACTGCCTGATGTCAAGATAATTTTAGCTGAAACCCAAGCGGAATATATTCGCGCTGCCCTACAAGGCACGATCGATGATTTACTTTTGGCAGTTTTGCTGTCGGTGCTGGTGATATTGATATTTTTAGGCAGTTTCGCCGCTACAATCATTTCTGCTCTGGTTATCCCCCTATCTCTTTTGGGGACTTTCATTATCATGGCCATCTATGGGTTTAATCTGGAAACCCTGACGCTGCTGGCTCTCGCTTTGGTGATCGGCATTGTCGTGGATGATGCGATCGTGGATGTGGAGAATATTTCCCGTTTAATCGACGCAGGGGAAACCCCGAAAAATGCGGCACTCAAGGGGACAAGGGAGATTGGATTAGCTGTGACTGCTTCCACTTTAACCATTGTTGCCGTGTTTATACCCGTGGCTTTTATGGGGGGTGCGGTGGGACAGTTTTTCCAACCCTTCGGTTTAACTGTCTCGGCTGCGGTGATTTTTTCTCTGTTGATCGCCAGAACTTTATCGCCCGTTTTGGCAGTATATTGGCTTAAACCGCAGCCACAGGCAAAAATGACGAAACAAAAGCGACCGATTGAGAACGCCTATCGACGGCTCTTAAACTGGTCACTGCGTCATCGTTTGCTGGTCATTGCTATTGCCCTAATTACCTTTTTTGCGGGTATTGCCCTAATTCCTTTCATTTCTAGGGGATTTATTCCCCGACTCGATCGCGGCGAGTTTAATCTGGTTTATACTTCTCCTTTGCCGAAAATAACGCAAATTAGCCCTCCCTTCGGCCTAGCTCAGGGCAAGAATAAACCGACAGCTAAGAGTTCTAGCGATAGTTTCGCTTGGATTTCCCAGTTAACGAGTTCTCCCGAAAGTTTTCTCCTGCGTCGCACTATCCGGGATGGCAGCAAATTAGAAGCACCGATTTTGCGGGATGGGGAAGTGGAATCGACTTTTCTGATCGCCGGTTTACGCAGTGAGCCGAATCGGGGCAAAATTCACGTTACACTGAAGGGCGATCGTAAATCTCACACCAGTGCCGTGCAGCAACGGATTCGGCAAATTTTACCGCCAATTAGAGGGGTGAATGTCAGTATCGAGGACATTCCTTTTGTGCAGACGGAAGCGGAAAAGCCAATCCAAATTGCGATTAAAAGCGATAATTTGCAGCTATTGCGCGATAGTGCCGAGAAATTGCGGGTTGAGGCTGCTAAAATCGCCGGTTTGAAGGATATTTCCCTATCATCTAGATTAAATGAGCGGGGGGATTTTTTGGCGATCGAGCGTTTAAATGGTCAACAGGCGATTTTTCTCAGTGCTAATCTCAGTCCGGATTTAGGATTAGAAGATGCGGCGATTAAAATTGAAGGGATTCCTTTACCGGAAGGGATAACTTTACAGCGTTGGGGTACTTCTTCTCAAAGTAGCGATGTTTTGGGCAGTTTTGGTCGTACTTTAATCCTAGCGACAATTTTAATGTTAGGAGTTTTATGGTTATTATTCAGAAGACTGTTAGAAACTATCGTCATCGCTTTATGTTTACCTTTAGCGATTGTGGGGGCAATGTTAGGGTTATTGGTAACGGGTAGTGAGTTTAGTATGATTTCTCTGATCGGGTTTATCTTCCTCTTAGGATTACTCGATAAGAACGCTGTGTTATTGCTGGATTATACTAACCAATTGCGTCAACAGGGTTGGAGTCGGGAAGAAGCGGTTTTAGAAACGGGAATGATTAGGTTAAGACCGATTTTAATGACCACCTGTTCGACAATTTTAGGCATGATTCCGATCGCTTTGGGATTGGGTACTGGTGCGGAATTACGGCAACCCATGGCGATGGTAATTGTGGGAGGTTTAGTCACTTCTTCCCTGTTGAGTTTAATTGTTGTGCCTGTGTTATATCTAAGTTTAGAGGATGTTTGGAACCAGATTAAAGCTTGGAAAAAGTAGCTAACTTTACCCTAATTAGTCAGTGCAATAGGTACTCGCACACCGCAAAACGGAATCGAAAGCTGTTAAGAACAATAGATTGTCGGATACGATAAATATTTCACGATACCTTTAATTTTCGAGGTTCAAGTCTTCGTGTTTTGATATCGCCTTACGCTCTCGATAATTACAAAAAAGGAGACGATCATGCGACGGGGAAGACATAAAATTTTTATCGGGATGGCCCCAGGAGTTGGGAAAACCTACAAGATGCTGGAGGAGGGGCATAGTCTCAGAAAACAGGGAACCGACGTGGTAATCGGACTTCTCGAAACCCACGGCAGAAAAGAGACCGCTGAAAAGGCCGAGGGATTGGAAATCGTACCTAGAAAAATCCTAGAGAAAGAGGGATTCACTCTCTCGGAAATGGATACGGAAGCGATTATCGATCGCTCACCGCAGCTGTGTCTAATTGATGAATTGGCCCACACGAACGCACCGGGTTCGGAGCGAGAGAAACGCTTTCAGGACGTGGAGATAATTTTATCCCGGGGAATCGATGTTTACTCGACCGTGAATATCCAGCATATCGAGAGTTTAAACGATCTGGTTGCCCGAATCACTGGGGTGGTGGTGCGAGAGCGAATACCCGATCGAATTTTGGAGGAAGCTGATGAAGTGATCGTGGTAGATGTTACCGCTGAAACCCTAGAGGAAAGATTATTAGCGGGAAAAATCTACGCTCCCGAAAAGATCCAACCATCTTTAAATAATTTCTTTCGACGGCGTAATTTAATCGCTCTCCGGGAACTCGCCCTGCGCGAAGTGGCTGATACAGTAGAAGAAGAAGCGAGTAATTCGACATTTATCGGTCAATCCTGTCCCGTTCACGAACGGGTATTAGTCTGTGTTTCCACCTATCCCAACTCTTTACGATTATTACGTCGAGGAGCGCAGATTCGACAAGCTCACTGCAAGCGGATAGCGGGGTATATGAACGCGGAATTTTTTGTGATTTTCGTCGATAACCCCGATCGCTTTCTCACCAAAGAGGAGGCTTTACATATCGAAACCTGCGAACGTTTATGTCGGGAATTCGAGGGGAAATTCTTACTGGTTAAAAGCTATCAGGTGGCCGAAGTGATCGCAGAAGTGGCCGAACAGGAACGAATCACCCAGATTGTGATCGGGGAGAGCCGTCAATCGCGCTGGAAGCATTTCATCAAAGGTTCTTTCACCCAAAAACTCATGCGTCTGATCTGGCAGAAAAATATCGATCTTCACATCATCGCCACCGATCCAAAAGTATCAATTAAAGACGCGCGAGGCAAGGGGGTGAAAAGGTGACTACCTGACTTGAAAGAGGGTGTAGGGTGTAGGGTGTAGGGTGTAGGGACTTTCTCCCACTTCCCAATTCATAATTCATAATTCATAATTCCCAGTCCCCCTCTCAAATCAGCAACGCCCTCTGGGATGATATTCTAGGAGTTAATCTTTATGCAAATCCGTTGTCACTTAAGGGAGTTAACTCATGCAGGTAAATAATCTCGGCTTTATCGCTAGTATCCTATTCGTCCTAGTACCCACGGTTTTCCTCTTGATTCTGTTTATCCAAACCAGAGAGGAAACCGAGGGTTAAATTCCTTCCCTATCCCTATTTTTCCTAAAAACCCCGGTGATTTCTTGAAGTCATGCGGGGTTTTTTCGCTTCAATTAGGGGAAAATGCTAGTTTCGTCACCTGATCCTAAATCGCCAAAAGTTAAAGTATTTAGGATTTGCTGGATAAGTAGGTAAGGTAAGGGTTTTGTGGCTTTTCTCGCCAAACAGGTGCAAGATTTTGAGAGAATCGTGCTTCCAAACCTTGCGTTTTCATCGGCCCGCGTCCTGTAGGGGCGAAGCATTTGGGCATAACCTATCGGCGAAACGGGAGATTTTCTATCCAAATGCTTCGCCCGTACTTTTTGCCGCAGACCCTATTTAGTAGTACAATTGATCGGATTTGGCGGATCTGAGTTTTTGTCCCTTTTGAGTTTGTCGATTTCTCGTTGATTGGCTTTTGGGTCCTCAGCGACCCATAATTGTTTATCTGCATCCCACTTGGCCTGCGTGTGTATTGCCTTCCCAAAAGCAGGCCGATTTAATTTGTTCTGGATGAAGATCCTCGGCTCCGTTGAGGTTGGCTGCGATGAGGTTGGCTCCGATGAGGTTGGCTCGGTTGAGGTTGGCTCGGTTGAGGTTGGCTCCGTCGAGGATGGCTCCGTTGAGCTTGGCTTCTTCGAGGTTGGCTCCGTCGAGGTTGGCTCCGTTGAGGTTAGCCCGGTTGAGGTAGGCTCCGTTGAGGTGGGCTTCGTTAAGGTTGGCTGCGATGAGGTAGGCTTCTTCGAGGTAGGCTGCGATGAGGTAGGCTTCTTTGAGGTAGGCTTCTTTGAGGTAGGCTCCGTAGAGGTTGGCTCCGTTGAGGTTGGCTCGGTTGAGGTTGGCTCGGTTGAGGTTGGCTCCGTTGAGGTTGGCTTCCCTCAAATTTGTCCGACTTAAATCAAGAATTTTAATTTTATTAGGGTCATTTGTTTTAGCCAAATTATCCCCGGCTTGGTCATTCTCAACTTTACGCCGGCCGATTACCGTTAAAGCGGCCTGAACTGGAATACTCACGGGAGGGAGATTTTCTAGGGCCTTCTGTCTTTCCTCTGGCTCCAGTTGTTCAATATTCGAGGGAATGGGGGAATTTTTACGAATGTAGGAAGTCAGCACTTCCATAATTGTCCATTGATCCTTGGGAGAATCTTTGGCAATTCGCTCTAGGGAATAAATGCCGCCAATTACCACCTCCTCTTTAGGATTACCGATTTGCTCGACAGCCTTCGAGAAGCGCTCAGTAATCAGACGTTGCTGAGTCAGTTGTATTTCTGCTTGAGAATTGAGATAATTGACAAAAAGCCCAATTCCTGCCAAAAGGGTAGCAATTAATCCCAGGGCAGAAATAATCGTTTTGACCACATCAATGGCAAAGGTGCGGCTGTCTTTGTCTTCACGGGCAAAAAGCCCCGGTATTTGCTGAAATAGCCAGAAGGGAAAGATTAGCAGTTTCCAAGCAACTCTGACAAGAGACTGGAGCGATAGCAACAATCTTTTAATTAGCTTTTTTCCCCGGCGATAGGGCATCTTTAGATTCCAAGCAAGAATCGCTCTGGGATGTTGGCTAAAATATTCTTTCGCTTGCTGCCAGTCATCTATCTCATTGCCTTCTTTACCCGATGCCAGCCGTTTTTGATAAAACTCGTGAGCCTTAATCTGGTGCAATTCTAAAGGAATTCGTGGTGATTTTTTCGGAACCATGCAGCGTTTTCCCCGCCAATAGATGGATTTTGCCAAGGGACTGAGGGACTGACAAAACTGTTTTCGAGGTCGGTTGAAAAGAAGTAAGTAGGTAGGCGTTAAAAGTTGTCAGATGCCCCCCTTATTAAGGGGGGATTAAAGGGGGGACTAAGGGGGGATCGGCACCCCCCTTATCAAGGGGGGCAGGGGGGATCGAACCTAAAATCCATTTTTAGTTTAATTATAACCAGCTACTTACAATCCAACCATTAAGGTTTGTCTGTTAATCGGGTAATCGGCTCTCTTGGCTGCTGTGTAATCAACAGGATCGATCATCGAGATTGTCGGTATAGACTAGAGCTTAACCTCAACCGTTGATCAAGCTGTTGGGATACAATCCAGCAAGGACAAGAGAGCCTGTTTAGAGAATCGATCGCTTTAAGTAGGGCTTGCTGAATAAATCTAAAAACCTTGTTGGATCAGACTTTTAGACTTTTTTTCCCTCAAAAAGTGCCAGCCGTTGCGGGGATCGGGGGGAAAATTCCTGGACTTTTTCCCTGAAAATTAGGTAACTGACCACCTGAAAATAGGTAAAACCCCACACCCCACACCCCACACCCCACACCCTGCCCCTAGGAAAAGCTTTTTCAGCAAACCCTAGGTAGTGTACTCTGCGTTAATTTTGACGTAATCGTAACTAAGATCGCAACCCCAGGCCGTACCTGTTCCCGAACCGTTACCGATACAGATAGACATTAAAACGGTATCTTCTCGTAAATAAGCCCCGCTTGCTGCCGCTTTCAAGTAATTACTGGCACTAGCTCGATCGAACGCCAGAGGTTGACCATTTTCCATCATCACGAAGTCGCCTAACTTGATTTGTAGGTCTTCTTGATGGAAGACAACCCCGGCCCGGCCCGCGGCCGCCGCAATTCGTCCCCAGTTGGGATCTCGACCGAAAACCGCCGATTTTACTAGGGAAGAACCGGCAATGGTGCGAGCAATCTGACGAGCGGACTGATCATCGGCCGCCCCCGAAACCCGCACTTCTATTAAACAGGTGGCTCCTTCCCCATCCCGGGCGATCGCTTTGGCCAAGTATTGACAAACTTCCGTTAACATGGCCTCTAACTTTTGGGCATCCCGGCCCATTTCTGTGATCGCCGTGGTGCGCGATTGACCGTTAGCCAAGGCGATCAGACTGTCATTGGTACTGGTGTCCCCATCCACCGTAATCTGATTAAAACTTTTATTAGCCGCCCGACTTAACATATTTTGCCAGAGAACCGTCGATACTGCGGCATCACAGGTAATAAAGGAGAGCATCGTCGCCATATTCGGGTGAATCATCCCCGATCCCTTGGCAATTCCCCCAATTGTGACCGGACGACCATCGATGGTGGTTTGCAAGGCGATCGATTTAGGGACTAGATCCGTGGTCATAATCGCCCGGGCCGTGCTTTCGCCGCCATTTTCCGACAATAAACCTGCTAAGGTCGGTAAAGCGGCGGTTAACGCATCCATGCGAATCCGTTGCCCGATGACTCCCGTAGAAGCCAGCAAAATTGCATCGGCGGGAATCCCTAAAACTTGGCTCAAGGCGGCGGCACTATCGAGAGCGTCTTGCCATCCAGCTTGCCCCGTGGCGGCGTTTGCTTGGCCGGCATTACACAAAATCGCCCTGGCGCTGGCTTTAGTTTGGAGGCGTTGACGGCAATAATCGACGCAAGCTGCCCGCACTTGACTGGTGGTAAAGACTCCAGCGGCGATCGCATCTGTTTCCGAGACAATTAGGGCTAAATCGGGCAAACCGGACGGTTTTAGCCCCGCGGCCATCCCTGCGGATTTAAATCCTTTTGGGGCGGTGATCCCCCCCTCTATTTCCTGCCAATCGGCCATTTTCTCCCGTCTCCTACTCAAATTCGACACTCGATTATAGCAAGTAAAAAACACCTGTTGTAAAAATCAAAAATTGTCGTGGTTAGTTAGGAGTTAGTGGGCAGCAGGTCTAATTGATGGCGTTGACACTCCCATCGCGCTCATGCGAGGGATTCTTGGTTCATCGAGTTTCCTTAATCTGGCAGGACGTATCTAAGCAAACCAGAGGGAATCTCTCCCCAAGCGTATTAGTTTCGGTATGCCCTACCGTACTTAGTCCCTTTTTGAGAATATTGATAAGTACCTAAGCAAAATTAATTACACATATCTAACCCCCTCTTACCTTTTGCCTCTTGCCTTTTGCCTAATCTTTACTAGGAAATTAATTTTGCACGACTACTTAGCGGCGTTAATATCTCTATCTTCTACATAGCCACAGTCAGGACAAATACGGGTTCTTGTAGATAGAGATTTAGGTACTTTTTGACCACAATTAGAACAGTTTTGACTCGTGTTATGGGGGGCTAATGCTACCGTAGCTTTACCATATTTAAAACCAAAATACTCTAACCTTTGTCGAAAAGTTAACACTGAGCTTTGTAGAAGTGTTGACCAAGCAACATCATTAATAGATTTAGCTAGTCTAG
>SFBI01000127.1 GCA_007095845.1 Microcystis aeruginosa Ma_MB_S_20031200_S102 | reverse complement strand
AGAAGCCCGATTCCGTGTGTCCCACGGTACGTTGACCGCCTATAGCTTCTTGTACTTGTTGCGCGCGACTTTTTACCCGGCCAAGCTTTTCTGGTCGGAACCCCCTAAGCCGAGTTTTCCAGGTGCTGCGCCGTCCACTTGGTTTTCGAGACTGGCCTCTTAATTCTAACGTAAAGCCGCCGTTCTACGGCGGGGTTTCAGACCCAAAATTTCCTATGACCACTACCGGTTCTTTTGATGACTCTTTGTTCGCAAGAGGGGATTCTCTTCTCAAGCGAGCCTCCGATGATGTTCCCGAGAAAATTATCGGAACGATTTTGTTCGCCTGCGCCCTTGTATCTGTAGTCACAACCTTCGGCATCGTCGCTATTATTTTCAAGGAAACTGTCGCTTTTTTCCAGGAAGTAAGTTTCGGGCAGTTCTTCTTGGATACCCAATGGACTCCCCTTTTTAATCCTCCCCGTTTCGGGATCTGGCCGTTGATTAACGGAACCGTTTTAACCACGGTCATCTCAATGGTGGTCGCAGTTCCGTTGGGATTGTCTTCAGCGATTTATCTGGCCGAGTACGCAACCCCGAAAGCAGCTTCTATTCTGCGTCCGGCGGTGGAAATTTTGGCGGGAATTCCCACCGTAGTTTACGGTTACTTCGCACTGATCTTTCTCACGCCCTTACTACGGAATTTTTTACCCGTAGAGGTTTTTAACGCTCTGAGCGCGGGATTGATGATGGGAATCATGATCACCCCGACCGTCGGTTCGATCAGCCTAGACGCGATTAAATCGGTTCCCCGTTCCCTGCGCGAGGGTTCCTACGCCCTAGGAATTACCAAGCTGGAAACAATTTTCAAGGTGGTTCTGCCGGCCGCCCTATCGGGGATTATGGCTTCGATTATTTTGGGGGTTTCCCGTGCGGTGGGAGAAACCATGACCGTCCTGATCGCGGCGGGCGCTCAACCTCGTCTAACTTTCAATCCACTGGAATCGATCGCCACCATGACCGCTTTTATGGCCCAGGTTTCCAGTGGAGATGCCCCGAGAGGGAGTTTCAATTTTAAATCCATCTATGCGGTCGGTGCGGTGCTTTTCCTGATCACTCTGGCACTCAATATCGGCAGTTATTGGATTTCCAATCGCTTTAAAGAAAAATACGACTAATTATCATGGTTAAATCTTCTCCTACTAGGGATACGGCCCTCTTTAACGATCGACTCGAAAGCCGAGAAACCATCGGCAAAATCTACGAGTATATTTTCTTGATCGGATTACTCATCGGTCTATTCGTTCTCGCTCTACTGTTGCTCAATGTCTTTCATGACGGACTGGCCCGCCTACTCACCCCCGGTTTTCTCACGGAAACCCCCTCCCGTTTTCCCGAGCGCGGGGGAATTCGCCCCGCGATTATCGGTAGCCTCTATTTGGGAGTAATCGTGATCTTGGTAGCGGTGCCCATCGGGGTGGGCGCTGCCCTATACCTAGAAGAATACGCCCCGAAAAACTGGTGGACGGCGCTGATCGAGGTGAATATCGGCAATCTGGCGGGGGTTCCCTCGATCGTTTACGGTTTACTCGGTTTAGGAGTTTTCGTCTATTTACTGAATTTCGGCTCTACCTTACTTTCCGGGGCTTTAACCCTATCTCTACTATCGCTGCCAGTCATTATCGTTGCGGCGCGGGAGGCGATCCGGGCGGTTCCCGATTCCCTACGCCAAGCTTCCTACGGTCTAGGCAGCACCAAATGGCAGACGCTCCAACACCATGTTTTACCCTACGCGGTGCCGGGGATTCTCACGGGGGTAATTATCTCCGTGTCGCGGGCGATCGGGGACGCGGCCTCGCTAGTGGTGGTGGGAGCGGTGAGTTTTCTGACCTTCGATCCGGGTTTATTCGAGCGATTTATGGTACTGCCCATTCAGATTTTTAGTTATGTCTCCCGTCCTGAACCCGGTTTCGCCAACGCCGCCGCCGCAACGATTATCGTTCTGATCCTTTTGATCATGGCGCTGAACGCCATCGCCATCTATCTACGTCAACGCTATTCGACACCGAATTAGGGAAGGCAGCAGCCAGCAGGCGGGAGGTTAGATAAGTCTATTTAACTTCTTAATTGCCCACTCCTCTACTCCCCACTGCCCTCGAAACACATCTTTAATCATACTCAGGAGATTTTATTGCCATGACTACCCACCTTAACTCAGATCACAGTGTTTTCGATGCGGAAGGAGTGAAAGTTTTTTATAACGGGTTTCTCGCTCTTGTGGACGTTCATATTAAAATTCCCGCACGAAAAATCGTCGCCTTTATCGGCCCGTCTGGTTGCGGCAAAAGTACCCTTTTGCGCTGCTTTAACCGAATGAACGATCTGATCCCCGGTGCCAAGGTGGAGGGAAGATTACTCTACCGAAATCAGAATATTTACGATTCGCAGGTCAACGCCGTCAAGTTACGGCGACAGGTGGGGATGGTTTTCCAACGTCCGAACCCTTTTCCCAAGAGCATTTACGAGAATATCGCCTACGCACCCCGAACCAACGGTTATCAGGGCAATCTTGAGGAATTGGTCGAGTCTTCCCTGCGGCAGGCGGCGATCTGGGAGGAAGTAAAGGACAAACTGAAAGAAAAAGGAACGGCACTATCGGGGGGACAACAACAGCGCCTCTGTATCGCCCGTGCAATCGCGATGAAGCCGGATGTTTTATTGATGGATGAACCCTGTTCGGCTCTCGATCCGATTTCTACCCGTCAGGTGGAGGAATTGTGCCTACAACTGAAGGAAAGTTACACGATCATCACCGTCACCCACAATATGCAGCAGGCATCGCGGATCGCCGACTGGACGGCGTTTTTTAACACCGAAACCGATTCGTCTGGGAAACGCCGGGGGAAATTAGTCGAATTCAGCCCCACGGAAGTTATGTTCGGCAATCCGCAAACCGACGAGGCCCGGGAGTATATTACTGGGCGATTCGGCTAATTGAAACGGAAAAAAGGCTGATAGTCTGTTTTTCAAAACCGTGCGCGGTTTGATCCCGAAACATCCCTTGGTATGAATATAAAAAACTGGATTTTCGCCATTTTGTTGGTTTTTGTCCCGATCTCGATCGCAGGGAATTTCCTCCATTGGGACGTGACGATCATTTTTCTGAGCGCTTGTTTGGCGATCGTTCCCCTGGCCGCTTACATGGGAAAGGCAACCGAGGAAATCGCCGTCGTGGTCGGTCCCAATCTCGGCGGTTTACTAAATGCCACCTTCGGCAACGCTACCGAATTAATTCTCGCCTACGCCGCCCTGGAAGAGGGTTTGATCGAGGTGGTGAAAGCGACGATTACCGGTTCGATTATCGGGAATCTGCTGCTGGTAACGGGCGTATCGATGTTTTTCGGCGGATTACGCTATAAAGAACAGAAATTCCAGCCCGTGACCGCCCGTTTAAATTCCTCGTCGATGAATCTCGCCGTGGCCGCGATCCTCCTACCCACGACCGTTCAATACACTTCCGCCGCAATCCAGGAGATCGTCCTACAGCGTCTCTCGGTAGCGGTGGCGGTGGTATTAATTTTTGTGTATGGTCTGAGTCTGCTGTTTTCGATGAAGACCCACACCTATCTTTACGAGGTGGGAGTTGCCGATCTCGATCAAGAGTCGGGGGAAGCGGTAGGGGTAAACAAGCCGAATCTCTGGCTGTGGGTGGGGATATTACTGCTCGTGACGCTCGGTGTGGCGATCGAATCGGAATTATTGGTGAACACCCTAGAGGAAGCTACGAGCGAATTAGGATTAACAACCCTTTTCACGGGGGTGATCCTACTGCCAATTATCGGCAACGCAGCCGAACACGCCACTGCGGTTAGGGTTGCCTTAAAAGACAAAATGGATCTGGCGGTTTCTGTCACCGTCGGTTCGAGTCTGCAAATCGCACTTTTTGTCGCACCTGTCCTCGTGATTGCGGGTTATTTCCTCGGTCAGCCGATGGCTCTCGATTTCGAGCCCTTTGAATTGGTCGCCGTCGCTGTCGCAGTGTGGCTGACTAACTCGATCAGTAACGACGGTCGCTCGAACTGGCTAGAGGGTATATTACTGGTGGCGACCTACGCAGTGATCACCCTCGCTTTCTTTTTCCATCCCGCACCGGGATAAGGCGATCGGTCGCACGAGATACAGTTTCTCCATTGGGATAGGTAGTAGGATTCTCCCGTTGCCGATTAATTGATCGGTTTCCCCTGCCATGGTTAAGGTATAACGAACGAACCCGACGGCTATCTTAGGGAAAAAAACGATGATCGAGATTGTGATCGCGATATCCACTGGTGTAGCGGCATTCGTCGCCACCAACCTGGATGATATATTGATCCTGACTATTCTCTTCAGCCAAACGGGGAAACTCTTCCGTCGTCGCGATATCGTCATCGGTCAGTATATCGGCTTTATTCTGCTGGTTATTGCCAGTTTAGCGGGGTTGTTCGGGTGCTTTCTCATCCCTACCCCATGGATTCGCTATCTAGGCCTCGTTCCTGTGATTCTCGGCATCTTTTCCCTTCTCAAAGAAGAGGAGGAGGAAGAGCCGGAGAATGTGGAAGTGGACCTGGAGGGTGCGAAAAATTCCCCCTTCGGCGTAGCTCAGGGTAAACCCTTCGGTGGTTGGTTTGACTCGCGCACCTATAGCGTGGTTGCCTTAACCGTCGCTAACGGCAGCGATAATATCGGCATTTACGTTCCCCTTTTCGCCAGCAGTACCGTCACAAGTTTGATCGTTATCGTCAGCGTGTTTTTGATTCTGGTGGGGGTTTGGTGTGCGATCGCCTACGGGTTGACCAGTGTGCCTACCATCGCCACTATCCTAACCAGTCAGGGAAGTACCTTTGTTCCCTGTGTCCTGATCGGTTTAGGGATTTTTATCGTCAAAGAAAGTATTCCCCTCACGTTTTTGGCCTTAGCAATTAGTTATCTCTGGGCGATCGCAGGTCGCGGTCAGGAACTGGCAAAAAAATAAAGTACCATTTATTGCTAGGGCAGAATTATCCCATCCCAAGGGGTGATTCTGAGTGGGGTGTAGAGTTAGGAGACTTTAACTCAGCGAGAACAACGATTTGATGCGTTGCATTCCAGACGTTTTTGACGCTCTGCTAAGATTGTTTTTAAATTCGGTCTTCCGGTTAAGGTTAATCGCCAAGAAGCCCAAATTTCATAGATAATATCCACTAGAAACCCAATAACCGGCCATTTGGTAGCGGCATAAATCCAACCGATGCCTAAAATATCATAGACTTGGCGAAACACTTCCACATTTTGGAGAATAGTACCATCAGCTAGTACGGCGTGGATTCGCCCCATGGCTGCCGCGAAGGAAATACCGCCATTTTCCTCCGGATTATAGTTTTCATCGGCAATATCGACAAAAGCAACTAATCCTCTCCCAGCATCCCGTTTTTGCAGAAAATTGACCTCGCGCAAGCAGAGGGGACATTCTCCATCGTAGAGGAGTTTAATTTTCCAAGAGGGCGATCGAGTAGAATTTTCTAAGGTATGAGCAGATGGAGTCGGTAAAGATGACATGATATTCTAGGGATTCTCTTTTCAGTGGTCGGTAATTAGTGAAGGGAAAACAAACGATAGAAACAATAATGGGAGGGACTTTCAGTTAATTATTTATTAGTAGTTGATAATCTTCAAAAATGTTGCTGTACAAGGATCGACTTAAGACTTTTGCAAGAGGTCTAGGGAGTGGGGAAGTGGGGAAGTGAGGAAGTGGGGAGAATAAATAAAAATAATCTCCTGACTCCTGATGATTATTTTATGGCAATTCATCAGATTGGATGGGATCACTCTCTATTGGTTCTCGATCGTTGCGTTTTGAGAAACCCCAAGCAAAGAGGATAGCAATTAAACTAATCATAATCCATTCCGGCGGCACAAAATCGGGGCTAATCACCCGCAACAACAGTCTTAAACCCACCAAACCGACGGTGACAAAACCGGCATCTTCTAGGTGGGTGTATTCCTCTAACCAGCGAATAAATAAACCCGCCATAAAGCGCAGGGTAACTACTCCGATCGTACCACCAAGCAGGATCAACCAAGTATCATCGGCCACGGCGATGGAGGTGGTGACACTATCGAGGGAAAAAGCTAAATCAGTAACGGCAATTAGGGGGATAGCTTGCCAGAGAGATTGAAACTTGAGACTATGATGGGTGTGGTCCTTGTCTTCAGGGGAGGCAAAGTAATTAAAGACTAACCAGAGCAAATATACTGCTCCCAAAAGTTCAAACTGCCAGTATTTAACCACCCAGGTGGCGGTAAGAATCAAGACCATACGGAGAATATAGGCGAAAACTAAGCCAATATTCAAGGCCTGACGTTGACGCTGATGATCTCCTAATCCCTGTGCTATGGAAGCGAGAGCAATGGCGTTATCTGCTGATAATACCGCTTCTAGGGCAACGAGAACCAACAGAATTAACGGGGTTTTTAGACTAAGGGTTAGAGATGAATCAAGGAGCGAGTCTAACATTGAGGCCGCAGGTAAAAATAAATGTAATCATGGCAATACTTCAGCTTAACGCTTTTACAGCTTTCTTTTCTAGGAGAGATAACCGTCATCGGGGGGGGGAGATATGAAGTCTTGTAACGAAATGATGCAGAGAACCCCGATGATGTCGGAAAGTATTGGATGAATATCTTTATGAGGAGATAATCAGCAATGCTTTCTGATACTCAAGTTCTAGTCGCTCTGGTAATTGCTTTAATCCCCGGGATTTTGGCTTTTCGTCTAGCGACGGAACTTTATAAGTAAAGTCGCTTTCAATAAACCCCAATCCCGTCCGACCTAGCTCTAGGATAGACCGATTGGGGTTTTTTCGGTTATCGGTCATCAGTTATCAGTGATTGGGTGTAACTTAAAAGTAATTAGCCACCTTTCTCACCGATTTTACTTGTACTCATAAATCTATGACCGCACGAACACGAAACCAAACCGACAAAAAAACACCAAAAAAGCCAAAAAGCAGCAATAAATCCCAAAAATGGCAAGTTATCGAGATTTGGCTGCGAATTATTGCCTATAGCGCCATTTCCATCACGGCGGTTTTTGCGATCGCTCGTTTGTTACCCTACCAACAGATGCAACAGGCAAAATTAGAAGAAGTGCGTTTGGCAGCCCAAGAAAAGGAGGAACGCGTCAATCAATTGCGCGGTCAATTTACTCGCAGCTTCGATCCTAGTCAAGCGCGGCAAGTCATGGGGGAACAAAGTCCCCGACGGGATCCCAATCAAAGACGCATTTTTTGGGTTTCCCAGTAGATTAGCTGCTTGTGCATCTCAATTACTTGTTAAGACTCTAGAGGAGAGGAGATATCCACAGAGTCTGGATAAAACTAATGACCACAGCGACACAATTCTTAAGCATTTCTGCATTGACAAAAGAGGATTATTATGGGTGCATCTGAATTTTGAAGAAATATCTATAGGACATTTTGGGCGCACGCAGTGCGCCCCTACCATTGGCACAATAATATTATTGTAGGGGCGAATTGCATTCGCCCTCTTTGAATAATGAGATGCACCCATTTTAAATGACTTGAGGGAATCAGATAGAAATTTACAAGGGGATAAAAATTAAAATCTTTCTGATTTCAAGCTACCAACGACCGGCGCTAGTCACTGAAAACTCACATCTGAAAACTCACATCTGAAAACTCACATCTGATAGCTGATAGCTGATAACTGATAACTGATAACTGAAATGACTCGATCCTATTTTGCTACTACCGCTAGGGGACTAGAAGAAATTGCCGCTAGGGAATTAGAATTCCTAGGGGCTAAAGAAGTGAAACCAGTATTCACCGGAGTCCATTTTCAGGGGGATATCTCCCTACTCTATCGAGTCAATCTTTGGTCAAGAATTATTTTTCGGGTTTTGGTTCCCATTGCCGAAATTCCCTGTGGGGATGGGAAGGAACTATATGATGGCATTCAAGCCATTGATTGGCGCGATTATCTCAGCAGTGAGGAAACTTTAGCGGTACAATGTACGGGAACGAACGATCGCCTCAATCACACCCATTACACCGCTTTAAGCATCAAAAACGCTATTATCGACCAACAGCGTCAACAGGGCAATCCCCGTTCCTTTGTGGATACAGAAAACCCCGACCTGCAAATTAACGCTCATATCGAGAAAAATCGCTGTGTGCTTAGTTTAGATAGTTCTGGCCATAGTTTGCATCGTCGCGGGTATCATCGGGCCATGGGAGTCGCACCTCTGAAAGAAAGTCTCGCCGCTGCTTTGGTAGAATTATCGGCATGGCAGGATGATATGGCACTTTTGGACCCTTTCTGTGGTTCGGGAACCATTGTCATCGAAGCGACGTTAAAAGCTTTAAATATTGCCCCCGGTTTATCCCGTTCCCAGTTCGGATTTCAGAAATGGCCAGACTATCAACCAGATTTATGGCAATCTTTGCTTCAGGAAGCTAAGGAAAAACAAAAATTTCAGCTAAATGCGCCAATTTATGCTAGTGATGCCGATTATGAGGTTTTACATCAGGCCGAGGATAACGCCTATTTTTGTCAAGTGCAGGACTATATTAATTTTAGCTTGCAAAGCATCACCGACTTAGAACCGACGAGTGATCGAGGGATTATTCTCTGTAATCCCCCTTACGGCAAAAGATTGGGCAATACCGAAGAATTAGGGACCCTATATAAATCCTTCGGTGATGTCTTAAAACAGAGGTTTAAGGGTTGGACAGCCTATATTTTATCGGGAAACAAAGAACTGACTAAACAAATCGGTCTGCGTTCTTCCCGTCGCACTCCCTTGTATAACGGTTCTTTGCCCTGTACCCTCTTAAAATATGAGTTGTATTAACTACATCAAAACCTTGAGACTGTCAAGAGCTAAATGAACATTTTGACGAACTGAGGCAGCGGAAGTGTGTAAATCCAGACGTTCAGCATCGGTCAAACGCACTTCCAGAATACTTTCCACACCCCGACATCCTAAGCGACAGGGAACCCCCAGATAAACATCCTGTAAACCGTATTCACCCTTAAGATAGGCTGCCGCCGGCAGTAAACGGGATTGATTTCTCAATATCGTCTCGACCATGATACAGGCAGAGGAAGCGGGGGCGTAATAAGCGCCACCAGTTTGCAGTAATTTGACGATTTCAGCCCCTCCGTTGCGAGTTCTCTCCACTAGACGGTTAATCGTCATCTCGTCCATTAATTCGGTAATCGGCACACCACTGACGGTACAGTAACGGGGTAGGGGCAACATTAAATCACCGTGACCACCCAAAACCATAGCATGAACGTCGGCGGTACTAACCCCCAATTCCATGGCGATAAAGGTTTGTAAACGGGAAGAATCGAGGACTCCGGCCATTCCCATCACTCTTTGGGGGGGTAAACCGGTCGCTTGCCAGACTAGATAGGTCATCACATCCAGGGGATTAGTGATGACAATAAAAATGGCTTCCGGAGAATACTGGAGGCATTTAGTGGCGGCCTCGACGACAATTTTGGCGTTAACATTCATGAGGTCATCGCGACTCATGCCCGGTTTTCTGGCTAATCCAGCCGTAATCACGACAATATCCGAGCCTGCCGTGTCTTCGTAGTTATTAGTGCCGATAATCTCGCTGTCGTGCAGTTCTATGCCCTGAGCTTCCATCAAATCTAGGGCAATACCCTGGGGCAAACCATGGACGATATCGAGGAGAACCACATCAGCGAGGTTTTTTTCGGCGATGCGTTGGGCCAGGGTGCGTCCGACGTTGCCGGCACCAATAACCGAGACTCGGGGCGATTGACAGGGGATGAGTGTATCGTAGAAGTCAACCATGATTTATGGATGAGGCAATCCCTCATCAGGCGGGTTCCAGTTGTTCGAGCTTTAGCCACACACTGGGGGTGGGAACACAGAATTTAATCAAAGCGTAATCATCTTTTACGTCCAAGACTTCTGCTGTTGAGTCGAACATATAACTGGGTAAACGGCGATCGCTGGCTAGTGCCTCTAGGCTATTTTCTAGGTTTCCCGTCACCACGCGGACTAAAGCTCCTTTCTTAATTGTACCTGCCATGTTTTCCTCGTTGAATTTGTTGGGGGGTTTCTCCCATAAATTGTTACATATTGGGGCGGGACTCTGACAAGAGGGTGTGGGGTGTGGGGTGTGGGAATTATAAATTATGAATTATAAATTATGAATTATGAAGTGGGGAGGTGGGGAAGTGGGGAAATTGAACTAAAACCCTAAAACCCCAAAACCCCAAAACCTGCCTCCTACCTTTTGCCTTAATTAAAACTCAACCCTTTGACCATAACTTAATAGACTTTGTAAGGTTGTGAGGCGGTTTTCCCAGACTTGTATTTGATAGACAGATAAATCTTTTTGTCTGGACATCACAGATTTAAATTGATAGCTAAATCGCTTTAAAGCATTTTGAGTTAAAGTCAAATTGCCAAGGTTGGGACTATTAGCTAATCGTTCTAATAGATTAGCCATTTCGTCCACTTCTTGCCCCCAAGTTTTTAAGGTTCGCTCCTCCATTGCTAATAAATTATTCGTTATTAAAAAACTCCACTCTTGACGCAAGGAATTAAACCGCGCTGCTGCCGTTTTGAAGGGTTGACGGTGGGGTAAAGGTTCGGCTTTTTTTGTAATTATCGATCCTTGGATACGATTAAGAATTGTTTGCAGGTTGGTACTGAGGTTTTCTGTGGCAAAAAGAGCGAATCCCGAAGTGGGAAGATTACGAATAAATTGTAGTTGATCGATGGTTACTTGATCGGGTACTTTTAACAGACGGATACCGGGTATAATCAGAGCATTTCCCGCAATTTGGCGATCAAATAAAGACTGGATTTTATCTTCTAAAGTCCCGGTGTCAAGAGCATAAGTCATTAAAAAGATCATATCTATCCATTGATTTTGCCCCCATTCTTCCCAGTTTTGTTGAATACGATATAACCGTTCTTTTTGTTCTAAAGGAAACACCGCTGCCGACATTTTTAATTGGGGGCGAATCTGTTTTAAACGAGTAGAAACCTGCGAAACAAAAGTATCAACCTGACGGATTTTAAAGCTAGTCCATTGTTCCCATAAAGCACCCCGGGGATTTAAAGTAATGGGATCAACTCCTGTCATTTGTTTAAATAACCACCGGCTGGATTTACCATAACCATAGGTTTGATTAGAACTTTGACTCTGGAAAGGATAGCGAATATAATCTAACTGCAAGCCATCCACATCATAATTCTTGACAATCTCCTCGTAAAGAGATAAAAGATAGTTCTGTAAACTAGGATTAGCAGGATCAAAAAAAGCTTTTTTTGTGCCTTGACTGTAATCAAAAGAACCACCACTTTTATTAGTTGCACCCCAATCGGGATTACGGGATAAAACTGGTCCGAGATAATCCAATGGTTGTTCTAATACTTTATTATGAGCTTGATTAGCCGCCGCAAAAACCCACACCCAAGCGTGGATTTCCATATTGCGTTCATGGGCTAATTTAACGGCAACTTTTAGGGGATCCCAACCTCTGGTTAAAGGGTTTTGTTCGGGGGCAACTTGACTGGGGTAAATAGTATAACTAGCATTAACTGTCTCGAAAAAGACTACATTAATACCCGCTGCCGCCATGCGATCAAATACTTTAGCTAAATCCTCCTCGTTTTTAGCTTGTACGATCGTGCCTCGATCTAACCACATTGCCCGTATTTCTGGTTGGGCAAATTGTCGATTAGTGGGATAATTATCCCAAAGATTTCGCCGCGCTTGTAACCAAAATTCCCGCGCTTGGGTATAGGAACCCTGGGCGATTAAATTCTGAAAATTATTTAAGGTTCCTTGGGCATTTTCTAGGGCTAAACGGAATCGTCTAGCTGTATCTGAGGTGGGGGAATTTTTTGCCCGATTATGAAATGCTTGTACTAAGGATTTATCAGTATTGGATATATTATTATTACTGGCTTCTAAAGCTAAGAGAGTCGCCCCATAACGCCCGATTAATCCCTGCAATTCCACCGTCATCTGGCTGATTTGTTGAGAAGTTAGGCTCGCTCTGGGGGGAATTGCCTCGGTATTCGGACTTAATCTCGCTGTTTCACTGGGGGGATTTTCTGCAATCTGGGGTAAAGGGCGACGGGGTGCGGTCGCAACGCGCTCGCTACGCAAGATCGCCGTTGGTGTATTATTAATATTATTAACTATTGTTGAGCTTCCTTGACAATAGGGCGCGATTGTGCTAAGAGAAGAACCGCGATTAATGCCGTAGCGTTGCAGGGCGGTTTCTAGCCAAGCGCTATCAAGGGCGAGATTTGCGACACCATCGCTGCCCCAGCGCCAACCGAAAAAGATCGAGTTATTATTGAGGACAACAGCGGGGGGATTATTGCGCGTCCCCCAGACGGCTACGGTTTGGCTATTAATTCCCGTGGGGATAACCACACCACCGAGGAGACTGCTGGCTAAAGGTTTTTGGTTTTTCAGTTCACCTAAATTAGTCGGCCGCAGGGTGTAAGCTTGGGAGTGGGGATAGGCCCAGTAAGCCCCAAATAGCGATCGCAGTTGATTACGCACAGCAGGTTCCGAAAGATTCCCCGCCGGACCGGTGACAATAATTTTACCACCGCGATTCAGCCAACGATTCAAGACACCGGCTTGTAACCCGGAAATAGTCTCAACGTTGGGGATGATTAGAACCTTAATTTTATTTAAATCCGTGTCGCTTTGCCACTGGTTACTCTGGAGAATACAGTAATTAACCCCGACATTTTGTAAACGTTCGGTGATGGCTGTCCATTGATTGGCATTTTCTTGACTTTTTAACACTGCCACTGGTGCCGCCAAAACTGGGATCGGTAGCAAGACAGCAACACAGGACGAAAGACAGGCAATTAGGGGCTTGTTAAAAAGATGATCAAGGCGGAAGGACGATCCCAGCACGTTTTTTTCTCTTAATTTTTTGGTTAACTTCTCCTGATCTTACCCAACTTAGCCAAAAAATAGTATCTTGGGGAACAAAAATTGCGCCTTAGTCGTCAGCAACATGGTTTTAGGGTGTTGGGGTTTTAGTTGAAATTCCCCATTCCCCCATTCATAATTCATAATTCATAACTTAGCCAAAAAAGAGTATCTTTGGCAACAAAAGTCGTCTGCAACACGGTTTTAGGGTGTTGAGGTTTTAGGGTTTTAGGGTTTTAGTTGAAATTCCCCACTTCCCCATTCCCCCATTCATAATTCATAATTCATAATTCATAATTCCCTACAACTGTAAGGACAATTGCCGAAAGTGATCGCCGCGATGTTCAAAACTTTGGTATTGGTCAAAACTGGCGCAAGCGGGGGATAATAACACCACTTTAGCCTCTTTTGCTAGTCCTAGTTCAGCCGCGCGTTGAACTGCCCTGTCCATCGTCTCTACACATTCATAGTCTTGATAACCTGCTGACTGTAAACGACGGGCAAAATCGGCGGCAGCGTCACCAATCAGCAGCACAGTGGCGACTTTTGCCTTAATTTCAGCGATCCAGGCCCGATCATCCCCTGCTTTCGCTTCTCCCCCCGCAATTAAAATCGCTGGACTAGGGACTGATTGTAAACCCACGGCGGCAGCATCGTAGTTAGTTGCTTTACTATCATTAATAAAGTCTAGTCCTTTATAGGTACAAATATACTCTAGGCGATGGGCAACCCCGGGGAAAGTGGCGATCGCTTCGGTAATGGCTTTTTTCTCGATTCCTGCCAATCTAGCGGCGGCCACAGCCATAAGCAAATTCTGCTGATTGTGACTACCGACCATTTTCAGGAGATTAACCGGAGCAATTAATTCCCCAAAAGCCACGATCCAGTTATCTTGCAGATAAACACCACGACTAGGATCGCCCAAAAGCGCATCTTTGCCTTTCACAGAAGTCCAATAAGCTTGTTGCCATTGACTAGCACCGATTTGACGCAGATAGGGATCATCACCGTTGAGGATTTGGCGATCGCTTCTTTGCAGTAAAGAGGCTTTAATCTGATAATAATTTTCCAGGGTTTGATGACGACTGAGGTGATCGGGGGTAAAAGTTGTCCAGATGCCGATTTTCGGCGATAAATCCCCACTGGACTCGATCTGATAACTACTAATCTCCGCAATAATCCAATCGTATTTATCGGCTTTTAAAGCCAATTCACAGGCAGCATAGCCGATATTACCGCAGGAAGGGGCATTTAACCCCGCTTTTTGAAAAATAGCGGCACAGAGGGCGGTGGTGGTGGTTTTGCCGTTAGTTCCCGTAATCCCCAACCAAGGGGAAGATTGCAGATAACGCCAAGCTAATTCTAATTCTCCGATCGTCTCGATGCCTTTTTCTCTGGCAGTAATTAAAATCGGGGCATCCCAAGGCACGCCGGGGCTAACCACGATAAGATTAGGCAAGTCCGAAGCCTCTAGACTGAGATTTTGACCAAGATTGACGATAATTCCTTCCCTTTCCAGATTGGTTTGCAGTGCTTGTAAACTGGGAGAATCAGAGCGATCGCTTAATGTCACCTGCCAACCATCCCGTTTTAAGCATCTTGCCGCTGCTATTCCCGATCTTCCCAATCCAATAATCGCCGCTTTCGCCATCTTGTTGCCACTCTACTCAAGAGTCAATTTTTAGCAATCTCTATCCTACTGTGGATTGTGACCTTATTTCTGCCCCTAGATCGGCGATACTCTTAGTCTATTCTGTCTGCTCCTTGCAGTATAATAAAATGGAATGCTTATAATTTAGTCCTTGAACTAACAAAAATTAGTATGAATATTCAACTAAAACCCAATCAAGAAAAATTTATCGAAGAACAGTTAAAAAGTGGCAGATTTAATAATGTAGAGCAGCTCATAGATACCGCTTTACACTTGCTGTCCCACATCAATGAAGATTATTTACAATGGCGAGAAGAAACTGGTCATCAAATTGATATTGCTGTAGCTGAATTAGACAATGGGGAAGGATTAGAGGTCGAAACAGTTATCAACAATATTTTAGAAAAATTTCAGAAAGAGCGTAAATCCTAATCATGAATCGTTATATTATTGCCCCATCAGCCAGTCAAGATTTAAACAAGATTGCTGATTATTTTTTAGCGGTAAACGTGGAAGCTGGGGAAAAACTATTGATAAAATTCTCCCAAAAGTGTCAACAATCAGCACGATTTCCCAATTTAGGACGTAGTTACAGTCATATTAGACCGTCCTTGAGAGATTTACCTTTAGATGGATATATTATTTTCTATCGAGTTACTGATGACACGGTAGAGATTTTAAGAATAGTTAGCGGTCGTCAAGACTTAGAAGCTTTGGTTAGCGATTTTTGTCAATTATTTTTGATCTAGAGCGAACTAATCAATTAAATCTCTTGCCAGATAAGGATTTAGTCGATTTATGCCCCCATATCGAACCATACCAAGTAACGAAGAACCGAAGCTTTATTCTCCGAGATAAAATAAATCCCTAGCAAAAATCCAGCAGAATTGAGCAGACTCCAAGACCTTTCAATTGGCCTGATTGCCTTTCCTAGCTGACGGCTGACGGCCGACGGCTGAATTATAAAACTATTTCCCCTAGGAAAACAAAATTCTCTGACTTGCGTCTAGATCGATAAAATAAATGCAAGTACGATCTCCATAACAAGGCTCCTTATTTATGAATCTAAAATCATCCCTAAAATTTACCCTACTGTTTTCACTTCTGGGGGGTTGTCTCCTGACTACACCGAGTCAAGCAACTCTCTTTGAACAACGAGAAGTTAATCAAGAAGATTTTATCGCTATTGCCCGTCCCTACGGTAATGGTAAATACGATTTACTGATTTTGCAACAAATCCCCGGAAAACGCCAATGTTGGGCGGTAAATGGCAGAGAACCTACCATTGTTCAGCCTTTGCTGCTCGATTTCGATTTTACCGGCAGTTGTGAACGGGCCACCGACAGTAACGGTTATTCCCTTCGCATTCGCGGCACAGATTACGGTTTAGAATACCTGCTGCGTATCGTACAACGGAACGGGGAATTAGTCCTCGTGGGAACCCCCCGCAATTCCAGACAATCGGAGGTAATTATTGGACGGACAAAAGGTTTAGGGACCGGTTTAATCCAAATTTATCTTATCGATGGCTGGCGCTTTACTAAACGCAGTCTAGCAGGTCAAAATCTCAGTCATATCTATCTAACTGCCGATAGTCCCAGTTTCAATCCTCCCCCGGAATTACTCGCGGGTACCCAATCGTCTATCCCCCCCAGAGAATCCGTCAAAGCAGAAACACCGGTTAATCCTTCTGGTGATCCGGAAGTGCGAGAATATACTTTTACCGCTACAGAAACAGCAGTAGAGAGCAATCCTCAGCTAGGAGTCACTAATCGAGTACCAGAGTCAAATTTAACGCCGCAGCCCCCAGTTACCTCTAATTTACCTCCCCTGACTCCTCCCCTTCGACTTGGCTCAGGGCAAGCCAATTCCCAGAATACTAATGCAATTGTACCACCACCGCCACCGCGTAATTTAGGCAATCAGAGAAGTTTATCAGACGTAATCACTTTTAATCGGGCTACCCCTAATCCCAGTAGTAGTAATACGGGTAATACTGGTAATGCTGGCCGCAAAGGCTTTAAAGTAGTAGTTGAAGCTAAAACCGAGAGCGATCGCAGCAAAGTTCGTTCTCTCTATCCCGACGCTTTCCCCACTTCCTACAAAGGTCGTTCTGTCTGGCAAATAGGCGCGTTTAGCAATCGCGATAAGGCTGAAAACGCTTTACAAAGTCTTGCTCCCCTGCGCGGATCGATTGTACCATTTTAGGGAACGCTGGAACTGCGGAACGGGGAACAGATAGTGCATAGGGGAAATGGGGGAATTTCAACTAAAACCCCAAAACCCTAAAACCCCAACTCTCAACTCCGGCCTCCTGACCCCTGACTCCTAGAGTAACTGATAACTGATAACTGATAACTGAAAACATGGAAATATCGGAACTAAAAAGAGGTATCGAGATAGTAGAATCGCGCCTGGGTAAAACCCAGGACTATCTTTGACTTGCCCACTTTAAGGGCTAAAATTAAAGACTTAGAACAGGTGGCTGCTGTCCCCACTTTTTGGGATAATCCCGATACTGCTCAAAAAACCCTGCAAGAACTAAATCAATGTAAATCTTCTTTAGAAACCTATCAAAGTTGGTGTCAACAATTAGAAGATGCTAAGGCAATTATCGAGTTATTAGAATTAGAATCCGATCGAGCTTTACTAGAAGAAGCAACGGACAATTTAACTCATTTACAGCATAACCTTGATCGCTGGGAATTGCAACAGCTTTTAAATGGTCCCTACGACCCAAAAGGAGCGGTTTTAACGATTAACGCGGGGGCCGGGGGAACCGATGCCCAGGATTGGACAGAAATGCTCCTGAGAATGTATTCTCGCTGGGCCGAGAAACACGGATATAAACTCACTTTAGCGGAAATATCAGAAGGAGATGAAGCGGGAATTAAATCGGTGACAATTGAAATTGCCGGAACTTATGCTTACGGTTATCTGAAAGGAGAAAAAGGCACCCATCGGTTAGTCAGAATTTCTCCCTTTAATGCTAACGGTAAACGTCAAACCAGTTTCGCTGGGGTGGAAGTGATGCCAATTTTGGGCGATGATGTGGTGACAGTAGAAATTCCCGATAAAGATTTAGAAATTACCACCACCAGATCGGGGGGAAAAGGTGGACAAAATGTTAATAAAGTCGAAACTGCCGTGCGTGTGGTTCATCTTCCCACAGGTATCGCTGTGCGTTGTACCCAAGAGCGATCGCAATTACAAAATAAAGAAAAAGCCCTAGCTTTATTAAAAGCGAAATTGTTAATTATCGCTCGGGAACAACAGGCTCAAGCGATCGCCGAAATTCGCGGCGATATGGTGGAGGCCGCTTGGGGCAATCAAATCCGTAACTATGTTTTCCATCCCTATCAATTGGTTAAGGATCTCCGTAGCAATGTGGAAACCACCGATGTTACTGGGGTAATGAATGGGGATTTAGATAGCTTTATTGAAGCCTATTTACGTTTGGGGGGGGAAGTTTAAAGAACTGTATCACCCTTTGTAGCCAGCAAGTCCCACTCCTGTGTGGAAGTGATAATAAAATCCCCTCTTTGAAAAATAAACAGTTATGGGATAACTATACTCTTTGGTCGCCTAGTTATTTTGTTTCTTCTGTGGGAGATGCGCCATTGGCAGTTCTTAAGTGCTATATTGGAAATTAAGAAAAGCCGTCGTGAAAAGACGGGGTTTTAAAGCCAAATTTTCGATAAAATCAAGGGGCAGACTGACATCTGAGAATCCATAGTAACCATGACAGGTGTGGACTTACAGCAATTATTACTAGAAAAATGGGGTCGTTCCTACGATATCCAGCTGCGACGCATCAAAGATAAAGTTCATGTGCAGGTAATGTGGAAATATCTCGAACAAGCTTCTTTTCCCCTGTCCGAGTCTGAATATCTGGAACATCTCAATGCGATCGCTAGTTATCTGCACGAATGGGGTGGTTTTAGTCAATTTCAAGCTTTTATCCGCGAAACCCGCGAGCGTCCCCGTCTCGGTAAAGCGGTTAGTTTGCCCCTATATCTAGGTGAAAGGGCCTCGGAATGGCTAATCAGTGATCAGTGATCAATTATTAGTGACTAGCGGGATTGTTAAGTGAAAAGTATCAGAATAACAGAATGACCTTGTGTGTCTGGAAGCAGAACCCTTTGTGTTCCTCTCCGGAAAGTGCAAGGGTTTTGAGTTCCTACTTTCGATTTCGGCTCTCTTAGGTTTGGTGGGCAAAATGTATTCTAAGATACATTCTTTCCTGCGAGCGAGTGGAAGGAACCACAAAGACACAAAGGACACAAAGATTGATCGATCCTCTGTAAGTTAAACTTATCACACAGAACCGAGAAGAGCCCGATTTCTCAACGTTTGTTTATTGCACTTTTTTGGCGAGAAAAAGCCCAAAACCTTTTTCTAGCAAAGCTTCTACTGATATTCAGCAAGCCCTACATAAGTATTTTGACTCGCCCCCGTTCCTCATTCCTATTTTTTTTGCCTAGTCCGATAGTTTTATACATATTGCCATGAATGACTATATCTGACCATTTTTGAGAGGTTGTGACAGTTAGGGTGCGGAATGTGGGTCTTAGATTTCTTTGTTCTACAATTTGAAGTGGGGAATTTAGGTTAAAATTGGCATAACTCGACCATCGCCTCGATCATGTTCTTTTTTGTCCTCGGCTTCAATCTAGGCTTAACTTTATTTAATTGCTTTCTGGTCTGGAAATTGTGGCAATTGCGGCGGATTTTGGGGCGAATGACCAGAATTTTCAATCGGATGGAACGACGTTTACACCACATTTTTTACCCCGCTCCAGAATATATTATCATCGCTGGGGCGAAAACCTATTATCTCCGACAAAACTATCAACGTCTCTGCGGACAGATACAGATACTGCAATCCCTATTCTTGACCTTCTCCCTGATTATCCGTTACTGGCAGCGTCAACCTCGTCAACGCCGTCGTCTGTGGTCGCTACAATTGAGCAAAATCTCTAGCAATCAAGCAGCTAACAGCGATCGCCAACCAAAGTAATACACAAGTACGAGTTAAATTCAAAGCCTGTTCGACGGTTTTGACGGTAATCGGGTGGAAGTTATCCCCCAATAAAGGTTTTTCCACAATCTGGCCCCGATATTGATTTTTCCCCCCCAATTGCACGCCCAAAATCGCCCCATAGACGCATTCACTCCAACCAGAATTAGGACTAGGATCCCGACGGGCATCGCGCCAGCAAATGCTTAAAACCTGCCTTGGCCGGCCTGAAATTAGGGCGAGAGTTAAGACCGTTAAACGACAGGGTAGCCATGTCAAAATATCCTCGCTTTTAGCACTAAACCAGCCAATATGGGTGTAGGGCGGCCGACGATAGCCAATCATCGAATCGAGGGTACTAGCGGCTTTATAAGCGCAAGCGAGGGGAACCGATCCCACCCCCAGAAAAGCACCGAGAAGGGCATAAAAAAGCGGCGCAGTAACTCCATCCACACCATTTTCACTGACAGTTTCTAATAGGGCGCGAAGGATTTCTTCTTGGCCGAGATTATCTGTGTCGCGACCAACGTATAAACTTAGTTGGCAACGAGCTAAGGTGATATTTTCCGCTTGTAAAGCTGCGATGACTGTTTCGGCAGCCAGGCGTAAACTTCTACCGGCTAAACAACTAGCCAAGAGAATCACTTGTACTAGGTAACTCAGGAGCAAATTGACCTGATCTAACCATTGGATTCCTAGCCAAGTTAAGACCCCAGCCAAGATAATTAAACCTAGTCCCAGAATTATGCCCGCTAAACGTTGGCGAATTTTTTCCTGCGTCCAATTAAGGATGACTTTTGTGGCAACAGCAATAATCGCCCCCATCACCTGCACTGGATGAATCCATCCCCAAGGATCGCCGATTAGATAATCTAAAACCGCCCCTAATACTAAAATGATCGCCGTTGCCGCTTCCTTCACAATTACTCCCTTTTCCCATCGATATCCCGAATTTTCTCAATATTGTCTTCCCAGTTAGCTCCATCAAAGAACTGGATCTGAAAATCTTCCAAGACATTGCCATCCAAACAGCGCAGGTTTATATCTATAGCTTCAGGATGGGAGCGGGGACGATAGAAAGGATGAATACCACAAACACGACAAAAATAATGTTGGGCTGTGTGGGTATTAAATGTATAGGTACTTAAAAAATCTTCACCGCTTAGGAGGGTAAATTGTGCTGAAGGAACAATCAGATGCAGAAAACCTTTTTTCTGACAAATCGAACAATTACAGTCTAGAGCTTGATCATGCTCGATCGCCACTTGAAAACGGATCGCTCCACAGTGACAACCTCCCCCATAAATCTTTGCTTGAGTTGTTGCTGTCATAACTTCTAAACTACTAAACAATAAAGCTGGTTTCCTCTCCCCTAGCGGCGATCCAGCTACGGGCATCGTAGTATAAATCCGCTAAGGTAATCTTCCCCAGGGCCTCTTTTAATTTCTCGTGGAGGTGTTTCCAGATAGTAAATGTCACCCAATCTTCTGCCTGTTCGTCCCTGGGATGATAACCTGATAATGGCTCGATCGTCTCTCCCACTGCCTCCAAAATTTGCCCCAACGAGATACGATTTGCTGGTCTGGCCAATTGATAACCCCCTTGCGCTCCCCGAAAGGAACGAACTAAACCTGCTCGTCGCATTTCTATCAGCAATTTCTCTAGATAAGCAGCCGGGATATCTTGACGCAGGGCGATCGATTTTACCGATACGGGAGTTCCCCTCGGTTGTAAACTAAGATCCAGCAAGGCTTTAACACTATAGTGACCCCTAGTTGTCAGCTTCATTATCCCTCATTTTTACCTCTTTATCTCTATCCTACCCCCTGCCCTCATTGATGACAGAAAGGCTAACCTCCTTTCCCTCAGCATCTCGATCAACATTGATGAATTCTGTTAAGATTTCGATCGAGAGATAGAGTGTAATCAATTACAATCAATTTCCTCAAGCAAGTGATAATTTTTAGTTTATACCGTGTAAGATAAGTGTAGAGATCAATCGTAACCCGATTGTTTCTGGTCAGGGGGAGCAATTCTCCTCGACTAGCCTTGATGACCCTAACCTTTACTTATCTACTGCAAACTTAAATGAACACAACTACTAATCCAGAACCCCTGACTGGCCTCGAACTAATTGAGAAAGTTAAACAGCTAGGCAACCTCAGCAAAGAGGAAAAAGCCCGGGAATGCGGCTACTATACCATGACAAAAAATGGTATCGAACGCGTTAATATGATGAAATTTCTCAATGCTTTAATCGATGCTGAGGGAATTGACTTAGATAGCAGTGCCAATGGTCATGGACGAGGTGGGCGCTCGGCCAGCTACCGGATCAGTGTCCAATCTAATAATAATCTTCTGATCGGTTCGGCCTACACCAAAAAAATGGGACTCAAACCGGGAGATGAATTTGAAATTACTTTGGGGAGAAAACATATTCATCTCAAGCAAGTTGGCGCCAGCGACGACGACGAATAGCCATAATTAAGGAGAGAGCCGTTTAACTCTCTCCTTGCTATGAAATAGGGTCTGCTGAAAAAGTCGCTCCAGAAATCATGCTATTAAATGCCACTGATTTGTCGCCCAATTGATAAGTTTTACTTAGGCAAAATAACTTTAAACATAATTTTTATTAAAGACTGGGACTATCTTAGTTCGTTTGTTCGCAAAAAAAGCCAGAAAGACAAAAAAAGCCCAAAAAAACTGCCGAAGCAGTTGGGAAAGATTGACAACCAAAAAGATAATAGCAAGGACAGTTCCTGAAGTTTCAGGTAGTTTTGTCATGACCAGATTAAAACTAAATCTTCTCTTAGCTTGTCCGGACTTTCTGGGAGCATCTCAGATGTGCAGAAATAACGACAATCAACAATGATCAGTCATCCTTAAGTTAGTACGAATGTATGAACAACCGCATCTAAGCATCCCACTACAAAAGCTAATCTGCAGCGGGATTGAGGAAAAAATCGCCATTAAGCGCGAATTTTAGCGGATAGTTTCCCCGGAAAAATTTCCACTGGGTAGATTGACAAAAATCAGATGTACCCCTAGGTAAAGACTATAATTCACTCGATCCCGAACGTCACCGAAACCACTGCGGTAATATCCTTATCGATCGAGGAAGTGTCGTAAATTCCCGAATCGCTCACGTCAGTGGAATTGCGCGAGGTGATCTGAAAAACTCCCGTTTTCGCATCGCGCACCCTTCCCACCCGACTGCCGGTACTACTAGCGATCGCCTCAGCCCTCGCTCTCGCATCCTTGGTCGCTGCCGCCACCATTTCCACCCGCAGCTTATCCAGTTGGGTGTAAAGATATTGGGGAGGTTCAGAGACAAGGTTAATTCCCTCCTCAATCAATTCCGTTACCTGCCTAGAAAGCTCCGTGTAACGGGCCACATCGCTTGCTCGGATCTCGAAGCGTTGGGTGAGGCGATAGGCGAAAATTTGCCCGGTTTCCTGGCCGTTAGCTGTTACTTCGGGAATCGCCATCGTCTCGATCGCGTTGGTGGTGATTGCGTCCTCGGGAACTTGTTTTTCTTTGAGATAAGCTCGTATCCGCTCGGTTTGCCGGATCAGATCGCGGTAGGCATCCTGGGCGGTAGGTTGTTGACTGGAAACCGATAAACGCCAGAGAAGATAATCGGATGTAATCGCCCTTTTGGCCGAACCAGTGACGACAAAAACATCGCTCGCCCGTTTCACCGCCAAGAACGAGCGTGCCGCTATCCACGAACTCAAGACGAGAGCGATCGATAGCACCGATAAACCAGCGAACACCTGTGGGAAACGTCGAAATATAGAACTGTCTTTCATCATCCCCATCCTAGAAATCTGACGCTTCCATCCTATGCTAGTAGCGAGTGCCTTGAAATTATTATTTACAAAAATCAATGGAGGTCGCCATCTGACGGGATGCTTTCCCTTCCCCAAAAACTCCCTAGCGCTGACAGCGATAACGCCCGATAAGTTCAGCTTGAGCATGGAATCGGCTTTATCCCCCTCTGTTTAACCCGAACTGAGCTCAAATAAATACTTCGCCGAAAAAGGTTTCAGCGAAGTACCACAATAGTCAGTGACCAGTTATCAGTTATCAGTACCTTTACTATAACACCTTTGATCCAAAAATCATAACTTTGTGCAAAAAAAGGCCACAAATAAATACTTCGCTGAAAAAGGTTTCAGCGAAGTACCACAATAGTCAGTGACCAGTTATCAGTTATCAGTATCTTTACTATAACACCCTTTTTCGATTACTGCAAGACTTTTTGCAAATTTTAGGCCAAGAATTTTGGACCCAAACCGACTTTCGGCGCGTACACCGCCCGATCGCCCAATTCCTCTTCGATGCGTAATAAGCGATTATACTTAGCTACCCGTTCACTGCGACTGAGAGAACCGGTTTTAATCTGTCCAGCATTAGTAGCCACGGCTAGATCTGCGATCGTGGTGTCTTCCGTTTCTCCGGAGCGATGACTAATTACAGAACGATAACCGTGACGGGTGGCCAGGGCGATTGTTTGTAGGGTTTCCGTCAAAGAACCGATCTGATTGAGTTTAATCAGGATCGAGTTAGCAATACCCAGATCGATCGCTTTTTGCAGACGGATGGGATTAGTCACCATCAAATCATCGCCCACCAACTGAATCCGCGCCCCCAGTTTATCGGTCAATAATTTCCAGTTATCCCAATCTTCCTCGTGTAAACCGTCTTCAATGGAAACAATCGGATAGCGATCAACTAAACTGGCCAAAAAATCCACCATTTCGGCGGGAGAATGGGCCGAACCATCGTAGATGTATTGACCATCCCGATAGAATTCACTGGCGGCCACATCCATAGCCAAAGCCACCTCCGACCCCGGTTTATAACCAGCACGTTCGATCGATTCAATCAAAATATCTAAAGCTTCCTGATTTGAAGCCAAATTAGGAGCATAACCGCCCTCATCGCCCACACCGGTCAGTAATTTGCGTTCGTGCAAGGCCTTACCCAAAGCGGCGAATACTTCCGCTCCCCAACGCAAACCCTCCTTAAAAGAATCGGCCCCGATGGGGAAGATCATAAACTCCTGAAAATCGACGTTATTGTCAGCGTGAGAACCACCATTAATCACGTTCATCATCGGGACGGGTAGCACATTGGCCATCGGACCACCGAGATAACGATAGAGAGGCAATCCCAGATCCGCCGCCGCTGCTTTGGCCGTAGCCAGAGAGACGGCTAGGATAGCATTAGCCCCTAATTCTCGTTTATTGGCCGTGCCATCGCGATGGATCATAGCTAAATCGATACTAGCTTGGTCGAAAGCATTCATCCCCTCCAAAACCGGGACGATTTTTTCGTGGACATTGCGAACCGCTTTCAGGACACCCTTACCACCGTAACGCTGGGGATCATCATCGCGTAATTCGTGGGCCTCAAAACTACCCGTAGAAGCGCCACTGGGAACCTGGGCCAAACCGAGCGCCCCCGATTCTAACAGCACTTCTGCTTCGATCGTGGGACGGCCGCGGGAATCTAGAATCTCCCTAGCTGCGATCGCTTCGATGGGAACTTCGATTTTATCTAACATAACTTATCGTCTCCAACTCAATTTACGCGGTAATTTCGGCCGATTACTAATTGCCTAAAGGGAAATCCACGTTGACAATCTGCTTTTGATCATCAAAAACGAGGATTAAAGTATCCGTCAGTTTTTCAAATTGAATCGTCACTAACACCAGATCCACACCGTCCGCACCCGAACCTTTTCTGACCTGAGTTCCCACGATCCGACGCACGGGGCCGGTACGCTTAAGTAAATTCTCCCAATTGCCTTGCACTCTGGTGGGGAAAACCTCCGCTTTCAGGAGAGGATGTAAAAAACCTCGGGCCAGGCCGTAGTCTTTATTGGCCAAGGCGGTGACAAAAGCGGTGCCAATCTCAGAAATACTGCGAAATTCGGGAAAATCGGCGGCAACTATCTGACCAGCCCGGTTAAAGGTAACTATCACATCGTCGGTAACTTTCTCAAATTCAACGGTGACAATCACCAGATTGGCATTGATAGCATCGAGTACCTTGCTTTTGACAATACGCTTAAATGGTCCAGTATGGTCAGTGACTTGGCTTTCCCAGACTTTTTGCAGTTTTTCGGCAGTCCAGAGGGGTTTTAGTTGGGGTGACAAAGCTGCAATCACCTTGTCGTATTGTTTAGCTCCCAACCATTCTACTAACTGCCGAGCTTGCTTTTCTTCCCGAACGGGATCACCAAGAGCGATCGCATTCGGTTCTAGGTTCGCCTGTACTGGTGAAACGCTGAACGCGGTCCAAGGCAGCGAAAACCCAATTAAACACAAAGAGAGAATCGATACCCGTTTCGCTAATGAAAGCCGCATCATTTCAGCTATTGCTCCGCAAATAAATAACGTTTTTCCACTTGACGATTGAATTGATGCCATTGTTCATTAGTTAAAGCATTCAAGATCGCTCGATCGGGCAATATCTCTCCCCTTGTTATACTGGTTTAACGATCAAAACTACCGCCGAACGCGCTTGCACCCGATAGGTTTCCGATTCAATAGCGGCGGCGGCATCTAAATCACAGGCTGCCTCGGACAATTGCCCAGCAGTATCGATGACGCGATGCCATTTTTCCCCTTGTCCCAAGGGTGGTAACTGGAAGTTGAGAGATTCCCAGTAAGCGTTAAGCATAATGTGTAAATACTCGTTTGCCTTGGGATGACGCAGGGAAAAAGCTAAACTGCGGGAATCTTCCGACCAATCGGGTTTACTCAACTGTACGCCATGCCAACTGAGATGGGGTTCAAGACTGGTATAGGTGACTTCTAGCAATTTTTCTTGACGGAAAAGAGCTAATTTTTTATTAAAATCGATCAGTCTCCTTACGAAACACCAAAGATCGAACTCTTGCTCCACCGCACTCCAATCGAACCAACTTAACTGGTTATCCTGACAATAGGCGTTATTGTTGCCCTTTTGGGTGCGTCGCACTTCGTCCCCCATCAACAGCATAGGTGTTCCTTGGGAAATGAACAGGATCGTTAAGAGATTTTTTATTTGTTGCAGTCGCAGGGTTTTAATCGCCTCGTTATTGGTTTCCCCTTCTATCCCACAATTCCAGCTAAAATTATCGTTGCAACCGTCCCGATTCTTCTCGCCGTTAGCCTCGTTGTGTTTCTCGTTGTAGGACACTAGATCGTTAAGGGTAAAGCCATCGTGACAGGTAACAAAATTTATACTTCTATTGACATCGGTGTTAGGTCTGTGGTATATGTCGGGGCTTCCTAAAATCCGCGCCGCTAATTTCGTGACTATGCTGGTATCTCCCCGGACAAAAGCGCGTACATCATCGCGAAAAGGACCATTCCACTCGGAAAACCAATCGGCAAATTCAACAAATTGACCGACACTATACAATCCTGCCGCATCCCAGGCTTCAGCGATTAATTTTGTCCCGGCTAAGACTGGATCCGATTCGATCGCCCAGATCATGTTATAACCTTTTTGTAGGATCGGTTCCCCGTCCACATTACGCGATAATACGGCCGCCAGGTCAAAGCGAAAACCATCCACGTGCATTTCCGACACCCAATAGCGCAAACAATCGAGAATCATTTTGCCCACAATCGGATGACTGCCCTTGAGGGTATTACCACAGCCGGTATAGTTGCTATAGATGCTTTTATCTTCTGCATCGAGGATGTAGTAGGTGCGATTATCGATACCTTTAAAGGAAAGAGTTGGCCCGATTTCGTCCCCCTCGGCGGTATGGTTGAAAACCACATCGAGAATCACTTCGATCCCCGCTTTGTGTAAAGCTTTCACCAGATCTCGAAATTCATTCAAAGGACCGAACGGTGAGCGATCGCTACTGTAACCGGCATGGGGCGCAAAAAAGCCGATCGTGCTATAACCCCAATAGTTAGTTAACCCCGGCATGGCCGAAGCGGGATCAAAGTAATGAATCGGTAACAATTCCACGGCAGTAATGCCTAGGTTTTTCAAATAGGGTACTTTTTCGATTAATCCCGCAAAAGTGCCCCTTTTTTCCTCGCTAACGCCGGAATTCGGGTTACGAGTAAAGCCACCGACGTGCATTTCGTAGATAAAACTGGCAGAGTAGGGAGTGCGTAGCGGTTTGTCATCTTCCCAATCGTAGCGGCCCGTATCCACTACCAGACCCCGCAAAGCTTGATGACAATTATCGCCTTTTTCGCTGGCAGCTTGTCGATCATAAATTTCCGCACCGACAATCGCTTTCGCATAGGGATCAAGAACTACTTTATCAGGATCGAAGCGATGACCCTGGGCCGGATTATCCGGACCATAGACTCGATAAGCATACACTTGACCGGCTCCAATCCCGCGAACGAAAATATGCCAATAGAAAAAGGTGCGATTTTCTTGGGGATTGAGACGAATAATTTGACTAGGTTGCGGGGAATTGGCATCATCAAATAATAATAATTCTATGGCAGTGGCATACTTAGAAAATAGTGAGAAGTTGACACCATCGGCCAAGACAGTTGCCCCGACGGGATGGCTTTTACCGTGATCAGTTTTTAAGGTCATTGTCAAGAGATGAGAAGTGATTAGGAGTAGTATAAGATTATTCGGCGTTTTTGAATCAAGCTATGAATGCTAAGTGTGTATCGCATCCAAAAGTTAGTTTTGGTCTAGGTTTTAAAAATCTCACCCAAGAAGATTCAGAATTCAAATCAGCAAAGCCAGATTTTCCTGGAGATGGTGTGATTAATTTCTAAGACCTTGCCCTATTCAATAAAGCTCTCAATTTTCCAAGCAATCAAGGAAAAAAATGGCCTTTCCTGAATATTTTATGCTTGATTAAGCCAATTAATTAAGTCAGCTTGAATATTAAAGTCTAGCAATGCTTCTCCTAAGTCTTCTAATTTTTCTACGGTTAGTTTTTGGATAGTTTCAGTAATATGTGGGGGCAATTCACCAAAACGTCGCTTAAGTAAGCGTAGCACTAGGTTGGCTTCTCCTTTTTGAATTCCAATAGCTTCTCCTTGTTGAATAGCTTTTTCTCTATCTTGTTCGTATAAAGGGGCTAAACGCATAATAAATTTCCTCTCCTCCTGGGTTCTTTTTGGTAAGGCTTGCAAGTTCCTACTCAAATTGTATAATAATTTTAAGGAAGCTGATTTAAAGGGATGATGGGGAGACAAGGCCTCTAATTCATCAATTGCTCTGCTTCTAGTTCCTCCTCTACCTAATAATCTTAACCAAAGGGTTTCAGGGGTTTCAGGTAATTGATGCAGGACAATAATGGCTGTGGTTAATGCTGGAGGTAAAAAATAAATTCCTTCTCCCCAATCTGGATGATTGAGAGCGGAAAAAGCAGTTATAATCCTCTGACTGGCAGTAGGAGTTAGTATCCATAGTCTAGGGATATTTTCTGCTAATAAGGGTTGTTGATTGCGGTGAGCTTCTCTTTGTAATTGTTCCCGCACAGTAAACAGTTTAGATAAACAGGCAATAATGCCATCAATCGTGACAGGATTGCGATGGGGTTCCAATAGACAAGGGGTTTGAGCTAATCGGCCCAATAAACCTAATTCGCGCGGCATTTCTGGGGAAGTCGGTCGAAAATACACATCGATTTCTTGAGTTTTTGCCGTCACATCAAGGCTGGTTTTCACGTCACCGGAAGAAGAGAGAAAGGTTTCGAGGTAGTCTTTCACTAAATTTATCCCAAAGAAAGCGAATCAAGGCTGAAGTGATTAAATCAATGAAGATGATTATTTTATCATCTTCAAAGCCTATTTATGAGTTCAGCCAATTAATTAAGTCAGCTTGAGTCTCAAAGTCTAGCAATGCTTCTCCTAAGTCTTCTAATTTTTCTACTGAGAGTTTTTGGATAGTTTCAGTGATATGCGGGGGCAGTTCACCAAATCGTCGGTTAAGTAAGCGTAGGACTACTTTAAATTCTCCTTGTTGAATCCCTTCGATTCTACCTTTTTGAAGTCCGATAGCTTCTCCTTCTTGAATCCCTTCAATTCTCCCTTTTTGAATCGCTGCTTCTCTATCTTGTTCGTATAAAGGGGCTAAACGCATAATAAATTTCCTCTCCTCCTGGGTTCTTTTGGGTAAGGCTTGCAAGTTCCTACTCAAATTGTATAATAACTTTAAGCAAGCTGATTTGAAAGGATGATTAGAAGACAAGGCCTCTAATTCATCAATTGCTCTGCTTCTAGTTCCTCCTCTACCTAATAATCTTAACCAAAGGGTTTCAGGGGTTTCGGGTAATTGATGTAGGACAATAATGGCTGTGGTTAATGCTGGAGGTAAAAAGTAAATTCCTCCTCCCCAATCTGGATGATTGAGAGCGGAAAAAGCAGTTATAATTCTTTGACTGGCCGTAGGAGTTAGTATCCATAGTCTAGGGATATTTTCTGCTAATAAGGGTTGTTGATGACGGTGAGCTTCTCTTTGTAATTGTTCCCGCACAGTAAACAGTTTAGATAAACAGGCAATAATGCCATCAATCGTGACCGGATTGCGATAGGGTTCCAATAGACAAGGGGTTTGAGCTAATCGGCCCAATAAACCTAATTCGGGCGGCATTTCTGGGGAATTCGGTCGAAAATACACATCAATTTCTTGAGTTTCTGCCGTCACATCAAGGCTAGTTTTCACGTCACCGGAAGAAGCGAGAAAGGTTTCGAGGTAATCTTTACTAAATTTATCCCAAAGAAAGCGAGTCAAGACCTAAGTGATTAAATCAATGAAGATGATTATTTTATCATCTTCAAAGCCTGATTAGGAAAATTGGCAATATTGCAGCTTTAGTTACAGATTTTTCCTAGTTTTTGCGCTACAAATGAAAGGTTAATCAGCAAAAAACGCGCTCGACGAATGAAACCGCAAATCATCGTCTGTGGATTAGGTCGCACGGGTTATAAAATCTTTTGTTTACTCAAACAACAATCTGCGGCAGTAGTAGCGATTAGCGATCGCCAAATGGTCTGCGAATACCAGTCTGATATTATTATCGGCGATCCCTGCTCTCCTAAAACTCTCCTGCAAGCTGGCCTTCCAGATGCAGAAACCCTAGTTTTGGCCATCGATAACGACGCACTCAATCTAGAAATTCTCACCCGCGCAAGAATAATTAACCCGAAAATTCGGATAGTTAACCGACTATTTAACGAAACTTTGGGAGAAAGACTCGATCAAACCCTCCCTGCTCACGTTAGCATGAGCGTTGCTTCCCTAGCAGCCCCGATCTTTTCCTTTGCTGCCCTTGGTAATAAAGCTATCGGTCAATTACAGCTATTCGATCGCCTTTGGCCAATTCAAGAGATAATTATCGAGGAAAATCATCCTTGGTGGGGATTACCTCTCTACGAACTTTGGGACGATCCGGCCCGGATGTTAATCTATTATCTCCCCGCTCACGACGAAATCGATCTGGTTTCCGCAGTTCTTTTAGGCAAAAAACTCCAAACTGGCGATCATCTCATTATCGGCAATAAACCGACAATTAAGGCAAAACAGCGTTTTAAACTGCAAAAGTGGCTGAGAAATCTACTCAATCTCCGTCCCTATCAGCACTATGTCCAACCAGTAATTCTTGTCACCCTTTCCCTCCTGGGGATGATTTCCCTTGCTACCATTACCTATCTCAGCGTTAATCAAAAAATTTCTCTTGTCGATTCCCTCTATTTCTCCGTCGGGATGATTACCGGTGCCGGAGGTAACGAAAAAGTGGCCGAATCTACCCCCGATAGTATCAAAATTTTTACCGTGGTCATGATGATTGTCGGTGCGGGGGTTATCGGTATCTGTTATGCTCTCCTCAACGATTTTATTCTCGGTAGTCGCTTTAAGCAGTTTTGGGATGCTACCCGCATTCCCGTCCGCAATCATCACATTATCTGTGGTTTAGGAGGTATCGGCACCCGGATCGTGCGACAATTGCACGAGCAAGGCTGTGAAGTGGTGGTGATTGAATCGGACCCCAATAATAGATTTTTGCATTCTGTGCGCTCTTGGGGAATCCCCGTTATCATCGAGGATGCGCGTCTAGTGGCTACCCTAGAAACGGCTAATATTAACAACGCTGAATCTTTGATCGTGGTGACTTACGAGGATATGATTAATGTGGAGATTGCTCTCACCGCTAAAGCGATCGCTCCTAAAATTAATCTAGTTTTACGCTGCTCTCAGGAACAATTCGGGCGATCGATTCAAGAGGTTTTTGATTTTGATACGGTATTATGTCCCCGGGATCTGGCCACCTATTCCTTCGCCGCGGCCGCTTTGGGCGGTAGAATTCTCGGTAATGGCATGACCGATGATCTCCTCTGGGTTGCTTTGGCTACATTAATCACACCGAATCATCCTTTTATGGGGCAAATTATCAAGGAAGCGGCGATGAATGCCGATTTTGTGCCACTTTACCTAGAAAAACAAGGTCAAACTATCCACGGTTGGCAATTACTAGAAATCACTCTCGATCAAGGTGATATTCTTTATCTAACTATGCCGGCTATGCGTTTACAACAGGTTTGGCAAAATACGTCCCTAACTATTCCGCAATCTTTCCCCGATTTAAAATGATTTCTGGTCTTAATTATCTGAGCAAAGCTAGTTATCGCTGTATCTTGAGTTTAGGCAGTGCCGGCAGTATTTTAAGTCTCGCTAGTGCCGGCAGCATTTTAAGTCTGGTTAGTATCGGCAGTATGCTCAGTATTGGCAGTGTCGGCAGTATTCTTAGTATTGGCAGTGTCGGCAGTATTCTTAGTATTGGCAGTGTCGGCAGTATCTTTGGCATCTTTCAATATCATTCTCTGCCTAACCATCCTGGATAGGTCTAATGAACTATTCCTCACCGATTCTTTGTCGATGGCGGTTTTATAAGTTTAAACTGTTAGGCGATCGCTTTTTATGAAAACAAAATAGAAAGGGTATTGTGTTTAGTGATGACATTCCTAACCGTTGTATGATCGGAGAATGCGAAGATTCACAATGACTCGACCCGATGACTGGCACCTTCATCTCCGCGATGGTGCAGCACTGAAAGCGGTTCTACCCCATACGGTGCGTCAGTTTGCCCGTGCCATTATTATGCCGAATTTAAAGCCACCAGTACGCTCAGTCGCCGAGGCTGCCTCCTACCGCGAGCGCATTCTGGCGGCAGTTCCAGAGAGTCAACAGTTTGAGCCATTGATGACCCTCTATCTAACTGATAATACCAGTCCCGAAGAGATCATGGCGGCGAAAGCCTCCCAGTTTGTCAAAGCGGTGAAATACTACCCGGCCGGTGCAACAACTAATTCCGACTTGGGGGTAACGGACATTCGTAGGTGCGATGGCGTTTTTGAGGCGATGCAGCAGCTGGATATGCCACTACTACTGCACGGAGAAGTTACCGATGGTGATATTGATGTGTTCGATCGAGAGAAAGTGTTCATTGAGAGGCACTTGCTGCCACTGATAACAAGATTTCCGAAACTGCGGGTAGTGTTTGAACACATTACCACTGCCGATGCGGTCAAGTTTGTTCTATCGACTAACAACAATGTCGCTGCCACAATTACGCCTCAACATTTATTGTTTAGCCGAAACATTCTCTTGACCGGTGGCATTCGTCCCCATTTTTATTGCCTGCCGATTTTGAAACGAGAGGATCATCGTTTGGCACTTTTGCAAGCAGCAACATCGGGCAATCCCAAGTTTTTTCTAGGAACCGATAGCGCGCCCCATTCTCGCTACAGCAAAGAAAGTTCCTGCGGCTGCGCGGGTTGTTATTCGGCTCTGCACGCCCTAGAGTTGTACGCAGAAGCTTTTGAGAGCGTTGATGCGATCGAGCAATTGGAAGGGTTCGCCAGCTTTCACGGTGCAGATTTTTATCAACTCCCCCGGAATACTGAACAAATAACATTAACCAAAACCACTTGGCGTATTCCCGATGAATTGCCATTTCCCGAATCCGGACTGGTGCCGTTACGAGCGGGTGAAGAGATAACCTGGCAATTAGGGGAATAAAAACTGCGCTGGTGATTCGGTAGTAGTGATGGCGGCTTAATCCTTTGCTTTGCTGTGCATTGTAGTTGTTGATAAGTACCTAAGCAAAATTAATTACACATATCTAACCCCCTCTTGCCTTTTGCCTCTTGCCTTTTGCCTATCTTTACTAGGAAATTAATTTTGCACGACTACTTACTAACAATTCTCTGTCTCGATCGCCTTACCGATGGGATAGGATAGAGGATGGAATACTTGGTAGCGAGCGAGCGACAAACGAGAGAAATCCCATGAATTTAGTTAGCTTAGAGAACTTTCTCGATAACACTTCTTTTTTAGTCCTGTTTTTAACCATGCTGGTTTATTGGGCTGGGGCAGCCTTTCCTAGCATACCTTTGTTGTCTGGCTTAGGCAGCACGGGAGTGGCCATCGCTAACCTCTGTATCGCCGCTTTATTGGGAGCGCGTTGGTTAGAAGCGGGTTATTTCCCCATTAGCAATCTTTACGAATCTTTATTCTTTCTCGCTTGGGGTGTAACTGCGGTTCATTTAATTGCTGAGTACACTAGCCGCAGTCGCCTGGTGGGGGTGGTGACGACTCCTGTAGCCATGGGGATTACCGCTTTTGCCACTTTGTCCTTACCCGGAGAAATGCAAACTTCGGCGCCCTTGGTTCCGGCTTTAAAATCGAATTGGTTGATGATGCACGTTAGCGTCATGATGTTAAGTTATGCTGCTTTGATGGTGGGTTCCCTGATGGCGATCGCTTTTCTGATCGTCACGAGAGGTCAAAATATCGAGTTAAAAGGCAGTTCCATCGGTACGGGGGCTTATCGTCTGCAAAATAAGTTATCCACCACTCTTTCCGCCCCAATTTTCATGGAAACGGCTAACGGTGGCACAACCGCCCTTTTGACTCCCACCCTAACAGCGATGGCGACTCTTTCGCCCCAACGTCTTAGCTTGGCGGAAACCCTCGATAATATCAGTTATCGGGTCATTGGTCTCGGTTTTCCCCTTCTCACTATCGGTATCATCGCCGGGGCAGTTTGGGCCAATGAAGCTTGGGGTTCCTACTGGAGTTGGGATCCGAAAGAAACCTGGGCGCTAATCACTTGGTTAGTGTTTGCCGCTTATCTCCATGCTCGCATTACCCGGGGATGGCAGGGAAGAAAACCAGCTATTCTAGCAGCCAGTGGTTTTGTTGTGGTTTGGGTATGTTATTTAGGGGTGAATCTTTTAGGTAAAGGTCTTCATTCCTACGGCTGGTTTTTCTAAATCAGTTATAGGGGTGGGGTGTGGGGTGTGGGGAGTTTTCTTTTGTGAACTGATAACTGATAACTGATAACTGATAACTGATAACTGTCTCCTAACCCCACCAACAAACTTTTTGCCGCAAACCATAAATAATTACAACTTTTCAAAACTTATAAAAAATGATCGATCAAAAAACTACTATTAAAAATCTGGCTTTAATTGCCGGTGTGCATGGCAATGAACTAACTCCCGCTTATTTGGTTAAATACCTGCAAAACTCACCTAATCTTATTGCTCGCAGCAGTTTTCAGTCCCACAGTCTCATCGCTAACCCCTTGGCCCTAAAGCAACGGGTTAGATATATCGATACGGATTTAAATCGTTGTTTTAACCAGAAAGATTTAGTTAATCCCGATTATCAGCAATACGAACAAAAACGAGCCAAAAAAATAGTCAAAGAAATCCAAGAAAAATCCATTGATTTATTAATCGATATTCACAGCACCACATCTAACATGATGCTGGCGATTATTTATTCTAATCCCCATCCTTGGCTATTAAAACTCTTTACCTATCTGACTAAAATTAATCATGAGGTGCGCTTAATTTATCATCCCGTCAGCGAGGAAGAAAATCATTTTCTGAAAGGAATTTGTCCCCTAGCTTTTACCCTAGAAATCGGTCCAATTAACCATGGTGTCATCTGTCCCTATCTTTTTCGTCAAACCGAAACACTCATTTATCAAATCCTAGACTATATCGAACAGGAAAATTATCTCGCTGCCCATCTCGATACTTTCAGCGAATCCCTCACAGTTTACCAACGTTTAGGCTCGATCGATTATCCTAGAGATGAACAGGGTGAAATTAAAGCCATGTTACATCCTCAGATTCTCCAACGAGATTATCAGGCAATTCAACCTAATCAACCGATTTTTCTAGGATTTGATGGTCAGGAAATTATCTATCGTGGTGAATATGAATTATATCCTATCTTTGTCGGAGAATCTTCCTATAAAGAAAAAGGAATCGCCCTTTGTTGGACAGCCAAAAAACAAATCGATATTAATTAGTACCAGACAGCAGTTTTCCTGACAAAAAGCAGGTCTAAATAAGGGAAAAGCCACTATGACCTTTACTTCTGATTCTCTTTTAGCGGAACGTTACCGACTACAACAACGCTTGGGAAATACCGCTATCGGTCGTCAAACTTGGTTAGCTACCGATATATTATCCCAGGAATTGGTAATTATTAAACTCCTCGCTTTTAGTCCCCAGATGGAGTGGGAAGAATTAAAATTATTTGAACGAGAGTCCGCCGTTTTAGCTTCTCTCTATCATCCCCGTATTCCCCGCTATCGCGATTATTTTTCCCTCGATAAAAATCAAGGTGACGGGATTCCTTGGTTTGTGCTTGTACAATATTATATACCGGGAGAATCCTTAAGCGATCGCTTAGAAAAGGGGCAACGTTTCACCCCTACGGTAATTCGGAATATTGCCCAAGAAGTTCTCGAAATTCTCATTTATTTGCATGAATTATCGCCCCCAGTATTACATCGAGATATCAAACCTAGTAATTTAATTATTAACTCGGAAAATAACGTTTATTTAGTGGATTTTGGCGCAGTCCAGTCCAGGGGTGCAGTGACGGGAGTTACTTTTACTGTGGTGGGGACGAGTGGTTATGCACCCCTAGAACAATTTTGGGGCCGAGCAGTTCCGGGTTCTGATTTATATGCTTTAGGTATGACTTTAATTCATTTATTGACGGGAATTGTGCCGATAGAACTGCCCCATCGCGACTCTAAAATTCAATTTCGCCAACTGGTGACAATCGATGATGATTTAATCGATTGGTTAGAAACTATGACCGATATGGCAGCAGAAAAGCGGTTTAAAAGTGCCAGAGAAGCCCTAAAATTTCTTCAACATCCCTACTATCGTCAAGTATCAAGTTTAATCGATCCTAAGAAATTACCAAAACCTCCCCACAGTTCCATCCGTATCGCTAAACACCAGGATAATTTAGAGATTAATTTACCCCCAAAAATTAAGCTACCTTCCGATGCAGCTACTCTCTGGTCTTTGGCGATTGTCCTTACTGTCACTGTCTTTATCTCCCCGATTCTTACCTTTATTATAGCTCTAATTGGTTTTATTTGTTTGCGGGAGATGCAATTAATTCTTACACCTCAAGAAGTTTTAATTAAATATAAACTCTTTAATTTTATCTACAAAAAATTTGCTTTTAAAACTCAAGATTTATGGGGTATTTTTCTCCATAGCAATGGCACAGAAGGTAACTATCAGATTCGTCTGCGGACTGCTAAAAATTATTATCTTATCGGCCAGAATCTCCGCGAGGATGAATGTCTCTGGTTAGGACAAGAAATCCAAGATTGGTTAAATTTTATCAAATATAACGTTTCTCATCAAAAGGAAGTATAACCTGACAGCGTATCATCAACCGTCTCCCCAAAAGGAAAACCTTGTACCTCATCTCAAGAAATCTGGGGAATTAGTCGGTAGGCATTTTCCCTTTTTTAACCTTAATTTTGCAAAGATTAACCTATATTGATATAATAGCAACTGATTTACATTCCCTCAGCTACAGGACGGCAATTATTAAATCGAATTAGGAATTACAAAAAAGCGGCTGTGAAATGTTAGTTATTAGTGGAGAATAACAAATGGTCTCTGAAATTTATCAAAAAGTCAGCTTATTAGTTTTATATCAAGGGGTTTTTGACAATGCTATTGGTCAGGCATTTATTACCCTATTATCTACGGATAATATCGCCGATTTTCTTAAAGCATATGGTAAATTGTTTCAAGCTTTAGCGTCTAAAAATATCAGTTGGAATGATTTTCTAGTCGAGCAAATTTTATTAGATGACAATCCCTTTAGTCAGCAGGTACAGAAAAAAAGTGTTTGGGAGTTACCCGAATCTTTAATTAATGGCGTAAAACAGGATTTATCTATCCTCCAATCTCTCTATAATTCTAGCATTTATAGCCTGAGCAATTCGACAATTTTGGAACAAATTAAATTTCTCAGTTTCCCCGCATGGGAAGTGGACAATAAATTAGAAAGTTTTCTACATTCGGGTTTAGATTGGACGGAATTAGTCGAAGATTTAGCAGATTATTATCGTGAATGTGGGACAGGAATTTTTGCCCGTTATCAAGCTTTAAGGTGGCAAGAAGGCCGATTACAAGGAATTACTCATCCCGATCCCGTGCAGATTCAAGAAATAGTCGGTTATGAAATGCCCAAGGAAACCTTGATTAAAAACACTGAGTTTTTATTAGCAGGTTATCCCGCTTTAAATGTCCTACTCTATGGCAGTCGTGGTTCGGGAAAATCCTCTCTAGTCAAGGGATTATTGCAAAAATACCATAGTCAAGGATTGCGATTAATTGAAGTAGCAAAATCCCAATTAAAAGACCTACCATTAATTATTGAAATTCTGCGAGATTTACCGCAGAAATTTATTATCTTTGTCGATGATTTATCCTTTGAAGAGGACGATGAAGCTTTTAAAGCTTTAAAGGTTGTTTTAGAGGGAAGTGTCACCGCTAGACCGAAAAATGTCGTAGTTTATGCCACTTCTAATCGCCGACATTTAGTCAGAGAATTTTTCGCCGATCGACCACAACCAAAAGATGGGGATGAAGTGCATAATTGGGACACAGTACAAGAAAAATTATCCTTTAGTGATCGCTTTGGTTTAACCCTAACTTTTGAACCAGCTAATCAAGAAAAATATCTGGAAATAGTGCGTCATTTAGCCAGTTTAGCTAAATTAAAAATTAGCTTAGAAGAGTTAGAATTTCGTGCCAAACAATGGGCAACCCAACATAATGGGCGATCGGGAAGAACTGCCAGACAATTTATTGATTTTCTGCAAGGGGAATTAGAATTAAATAGGTAGCATTAATTGTGTTATGATTAAATAAAAGAATATCTAATCTAGAAAAATGTTGACTTCATCTCCTCCCGAAATTCTCAGCTTAGAAGAATATCGCAACCTAGAAACTAGAGCGGAAACTAAACACGAATATCACGACGGGGAAATTATCGAGATGACGGGGGGAAGCATCAATCATAATAGTATTCTCATTAATCTTATTGTCCTGCTAAAATTAGCTTTAAGAGGAACTAATTATCGTCTTCAATCTAGCGATCTACGTCTATGGATACCCCAATATAATCGCGGTTTATACCCAGATTTAATGATCATTGCTGGGGAACCATTATTTAGTGATAATCGCAACGATGAAATTTTAAATCCCTGTGTAATTATCCAAGTTTTATCCCCTTCCACCTCTAGTTATGATCGGGGTGATAAATTCCGTTATTATCGTTCTATACCCCAATTAAACCAATATCTTCTCGTCAGTCAAGGGGAGATATTAATAGAATCCTATAGCAAAACCTCAGAAAATAATTGGTTATTACAAGAATACACCCCAGCAAGGGGAATTATATCCCTAGATTCTTTAGAAATTAGCTTAAATCTTGCCGATATTTACGAAGGAATTGATTTTAATCTCAACTCCCAACTTTAGCTATCTTTTAAGAAGACGTACTAAAAACAATTTTACCATTTTTGACCGCCACTAAACGCAAGGTTAAAGGTCCAGATGTATTAGTTTTACTAGCAGCAACTGCCTCAAGTGTCTCGATGGAATTACCCGACTTTTTCACTTGACCAATAAAGTTAACTACCGTAGTTAATAAACCATCTTCCACTTGAATTGACCCTAAAACTCCCGCACTTCTAGCGCGAAATTGAGCCGAAGCTAAAAGTAAATCTAAACGCTTTTGCAGGTCTTCTTCTGTCATATTTTGCGGATCAATAGAAACGGCAGCGATTACCTGTTTCTCTTCAAAAACTCTTTGATTGGGAACCACATCAGCAAAGACACGAATCTCGCTTTCTCCTAAAACATAATTACCTGCGGAAAGGATTCTCACCACATATTCTTTACCGTCCTGTAATTGTTGACTTAACTGTTCTACCTGTGCTTTTGTGATCTTAATTAAACGCTGGTCAAAATTAGGCTGATTTGGTTGGGTAGCACGGATAGCATTCATATTCGCTTCCCGCAATAACTTATCGATAACGGTGACAATAGCTTGGGGATCAACAATACGAAAAGCTCCAAAAGATAACACCTGTCCCCGGAAAATAGCGATTTGTTTTTCCCGCAATTCTTGATAGGTTTGATAGTATTGTTCTAAAACTTCCACTTCCCGCTTAAGAAAAGCCATTTGGGTTTCTAAATCCTTTAATTTTCCCTCGCGCTGTTCCAAAGCAAAATTTTTATCCACAATCGATCGATCGAGTTCTCCAATACGTTGATCCCGGCGATCAATTTCTAGCTGTAGGGTTTTTTGTTGAGTTTCCAACTGTTGAAGTCGCGCTTGTCTGGTTGTTAATAACTTTTGTTGATTAGCTAACTCTTTATCTCTAACTTGAAGGGTGGTTTGTAGTTGATTGATCTGACTAGAAAGAATTGATTTTTGTTGGGACAATTGATCCCGTTGACTGCTTAACTGTGCCTTTTGATTAGTTAAAATAACTCGTTCATTATTTAAATTAGCCACTTCCTTGCGAAACTTTTCCAACTGTCCCGAAACTAATCGCAAACGTTGACGAGAAGCCTGATAATTTTTATTAAGAACCTCTAGACGTTTCTGCACAGCTATCTGTTCACTTTTAGCCGTTTTTAAAGCCTTTTCCACCTGATTTTTTTGTTCGGTGGTTTTTCTGACCTGACTTTCTAAATCCTTAATAGCGGTACGACGTTCATTTAAAAGGCGATCCAGTTCAAAAACCCCTTGACGTAGGGATTTACTAGAAGCAAACAAGACAATTAAAGTCGAACCGGCGATAAAAATTCCCGTTACAATCGTCATCAAAGTGGCGGTTTGTTTCGGACGCAGATTAAATAAACGCATCCTTTTCTTACCGATACGACTACCTATGCGATCACCAACCGCAGCTATCAGACCACCTAAAACCACGATGGCCAAAACTAAAATATAAGCGCTAGTCATCCAGAATTTAAGTAAATTGTTGACTGAGAGCGACGGGATTATGGACGGTAATTTTCTTCTTGTAAATTGAGACCATTTCCTGATCCCGCAGCTCTCCCAATAAACGGGTGACAGTGACGCGGGTAGAACCGATCGCTTCTGCGATCGCTTGGTGAGACAATTTTAGATCCACCCGGATGCCATCGGTGGTGGGAACCCCAAAATCACGACAGAGAATTAATAAAAAACTAACCAAACGTGAACCCATATCCCGGTGAGCTAAGGTTTCGATCATCATTTCCGTTTGCAGAATCCGCGAGGACAAACCCTGCAGCATCAACATTGATAAATCGGGATTATTGCGGAGGGATCTTTCTACCTGCTCGATCGGGGCCGAGAGTAATTCTACCGGAGTAAAAGCCACGGCATGATAAAAACGATCCGATCGCTGACCAGTCAGTAAGGATAGCACACCAAAGACGCTATTTTCCCGCAGTAGAGCCACGGTAATTTCTTCTCCCGCTTCATAGACTCGCGACAACTTAACGGCTCCTTTCAGCAAAAAATAGACTCTTTCAGCGGGATCTCCGGGGAAAAAGATAGTTTTGCCGCGCTCGAACAATTCCACCACCGGGGGGAAATTGCCGCTGCCGATTCGACGGAACACATCTGCTAGGGGTTTATCTTGTATTAATGATAAGTCCATCTCACATCCAGAAAAGGGGAAAATTGTTTTTATTATCCAACGAGTGTCACCTCTATTAAACATAACCGCTGCCTAAACTGGGAAAAGTTTTGGGCGCTTTTTGCCAGACAATGGGGAAGGGGTGATCATTGCTGCCCCGTTATCTGTATCCCTATTATACCGAATCTCGCTGGGGTCGGCTATTGGGGAGATTTTTGTAAGAGAAACGAGAACTATGTTAGATTTAACGGGAAAAAACGCCCTAGTGACAGGAATTGCCAATAATCGCTCGATCGCTTGGGGAATTGCCCAACAACTCCATCAAGCTGGTGCAAATATCGGTGTCACCTATCTCCCCGACGAAAAAGGCCGCTTTGAGAAAAAAGTGCGAGAATTGGCCGATGAACTTAATCCCGCTTTTTATGTCCCCTGCGATGTCCAAAATGACCAACAGGTAGAAGATACTTTCGCTACAGTGGCGGAAAAATGGGGTAAACTGGATATTTTGATTCACTGTCTCGCTTTTGCCGATAAAGAGGGTTTAACGGGCGATTTTACCGCCATTCCCCGGGAAGCTTTCACTAAGTCCCTAGATATTAGCACTTTTTCCCTAACCCGTCTAGCGCGATCGGCTAAACCTTTGATGACGGAAGGGGGAAGTATTATTACTCTTACCTATCTCGGTGGTGTCAAGGTAATTCCTAACTATAATTTAATGGGGGTGGCAAAAGCTGGTTTAGAAATGAGTGTTCGCTATTTAGCCGCGGAATTAGGGGGCCAAAAGATCCGAGTTAACGGTATTTCCGCCGGTCCAATTCGCACCTTAGCATCTTCGGCCGTGGGGGGAATTCTTGATATGATCCATCATGTGGAAGAAATCGCTCCTTTACATCGCACAGTGACACAAATTGAGGTGGGAAATACGGCCGCTTTTTTAGCCAGTGATCTTGCTAGTGGTATTACCGGACAGATTATTTATGTAGATTCTGGTTACGAAATTATGGGAATGTAGTTTTAAGTAGGTAGGTGTTAAAAACCATCAGCGCCCCCCTTATTAAGGGGGGATCAAGGGGGGATCAGCGCCCCCCTTATTAAGGGGGGATCAAGGGGGGATCAGCGCCCCCCTTATTAAGGGGGGATCAAGGGGGGATCAAAACCTTCTCCACAGGATTTAGTATAACTTTTAGATATGGGTAAAGCTGGTATTCCTATTAGTTCGCTTTAAATAATTTACAAATCTCTTTAATAGAAATAAAGATACCGAGAACAGCAGCTAACAAAAGAAGGATTTGACTATCCGAGCCAAGACAATTCTGAAAATTTTCATCGGTTAACACTTTATGGACCACCTTAGACATTGCCAAGACAGCCGATAAACTTAACCCAGAAACGAAAATAATTTCTAGATAAGATTTATTGTTTCCCCCTCGCTGCTGTTTTCTTGTAACGATTGCCACGCTTGCGGTAATAAGCACGGTTCCGATTAACAAAAGAAAGTTTTCAATGTTAACAATCTTCATCAAAAATTTATGCTGATTTTGTTTTCCTAAAAGTAATATACCATCCGCAGCCTGCCGCTAATACTGCGCCGATAATCGCGCCGTAAACTCCCGCAATCGATCCCCCTAGGGCCGCACCTCCCACCGTTACCACCATCAGGCGATCGGCTTTATCCCAAAATCGAGGGGAATCAGCACCCTCCTGATCAAGGGGGGATCGGATTAATTTTTGGGCAGTTTTTACCCAATCTTGGCTAGGAATAACATCATTAATAAATAGGGCCTCGAAATCTAAACTATCGGGAAAAGTGACGCTTAAACTTTTGGTGCGTTCTTGGTTAGCATAGGCTGCGTCTAACTCTTCGATCGCTTTTTTATAAGCTTTTTCTAGGGGAGGATAATCCTTGACAAGTTGCCGCAATTGTGTTGCTGCCTGGGGTTGTTCTTCCTTTAATAATCGTTCAATTTCTTTGAGCGATCGCTGTAGATATTCTGGCAAGGGTTCAGTCTGCTGTGCGAGGGCGATTAGCAGCGCTTCAAGATCGATAATTGTTTTGGGAATTTCCATAAGTTAGTCCTGTCCAGTCAGGGTATAGGCTGCCCAATAGTAAGGATCGCTATATTCTGTTAGCTGATCTAGCCCTATTGTACTGCCTTCCTTTAAAATATTCGCCGCCCGCGCCTCCAGTCGATCGACCCCTTCCGTTAGGGAGGGAAGTTGTCTAAGTTGCTCGATCCAGTGAGCTAATTGCTGCCAAGTGATATTTTTTAACCAATTTTGTGTATTTTTCAAAGCTAGGGCTGGGGATTCACCCGCTAATAATCTTTGATAAAAGTTAATCATAAACCAAGCGCTAGAAATCTCCTTCACCGGCCAGAGGGTACTGACTACATTAGTCGCACCGGCTGCCAAGAAAGCACTGACGAGGCCGACGTATTCGGTGGTAATGCCATCCTTACCGGTGAGAGCGGTTTCACAGGCAGCCAGACAGACGAGACGGTAACTAGAGAGGTGGAGCTTGTTGATATCCCGGACGGTTAATAAACCATCGCTAAGGGCGATCGCAGACTCCTGGGGACGAAAAGAGTCATAAAAGCCGTGACCAGTGAAATGAAAGGTTTTATGGGCATTTTCGAGGGCTTTGCGGACGTTTTCCCGTGAGGCCTTTTCCGGGCTAATTCTCTGGCTCGGTTGCAGGATATGGCTAATAATCGCTGATTCCAGTTGGGCGAAATCCATGGGTTTTTGTTCCGTTTTGGGGTCTTCGACGCTGAGGAGGGGAGAATAGGAGAAATCGCCGGACTGGGGACGCAAACCGACCTGAGCAGAGGGGAGATAGGTGGCGGTGTATTTTTCGGGGAAGAGGGTATGTAGGGGGAAGCGGTGCAGATCCCGGTGGGGGATGAGAATCAGGGAATCAACGGAAACCGGCAAAGGTTCGAGAATTTTATCGATCTGTAAAATCCGCTTTAATTGGGCAAAACGGCTGTTAAGTGACAATCTCCAGGGGTGATTTTGTTTATTCTCGGTTTCTTTTTTACTGGCATAGTCAAGGTATTGTTTATCCCATTCAGTTAACCAAGTCCGAAACTGTTGCGCTGGTTGACGGCGCTGTTCTGGCTCGACAATGACGGGATCAGCCTCTGCGGTGATAATAAAGGTGGTGAGATTGTCCTCGCTGAGATACCAGTAAATAATCGCCTTATTCGGACTGGTCAGGCTTTGGATAGTGGCATAATCGGGACTGGTGGGGTTTTCTTGCCAATTATCGAGAATCCAAGTCAAACAACGATTTTTATAAAATTCTGCCTGTTCAATTGCGTCTAGGGGATGATTTTCCTCGATCAGTAAATCGATTTCTAGGTGACTAAAACTGCTGAATTTTCTCTCAAAAGCCGGTTTATCCCGTTTCTGGGCGCGTAGTCGGGTGAAAAGGTGGCGCCCCTGTTGTTGATAGAATCGCGCTTCAGGGATTTCCTGTAGGGAAAGATGAGCGCGGATCAATCCTTGCAGAATTTTTAAATGATCTTCGGGGAAGTCTTTTTCGCTGAGAATCGGTAAAGCGATTTGATAATGTCGGATTGCTTCGCGCCAATAGGGACTAGCTTTCTCTTTATACTGGGAATGTTCCAGATAAGCTTGCCCTAGATAGCGATAAATTTGCCCCCACGGAGGCGATCCTTGAATGAGGTGGGGAAGTGCCTCCCGGAGGGCGAAAATATGGGGTTCTCGGTCATTAAGGGCTACTATCGGTTTACGGTAAATAAGAGCTTCTAGACTGGGAGTAGAAATGCGATTTTTACTCAGAGAACAAACGGCCGTCCCTCGGCCGTACCAAGCTTCATGGTAATCGGGTTTAATTTCTAAAGCTCGATCGTAGGATGCGATCGCTTCTTCTAATCTGCCTAAATTCTTTAACTCAATCCCTCGGTTGTTCCAAGCTTCATGGAAATCGGGTTTAATTTCTAAAGCTCGATCGTAGGATGCGATCGCTTCTTCTAATCTGCCTAAATCAGCTAACGCAACCCCTCGGTTGTTCCAAGCTTCATGGTCATCGGGTTTAAATTCTAAAGCTCGATCGTAGGATGCGATCGCTTGTTCAAATCTGCCTAAATTCCTTAACGCAGCCCCTCGGATGTGCCAAGCATAGTGGTCATCGGGTTTAATTTCTAAAGCTCGATCGTAGGATGCGATCGCTTCTGCAAATCTGCCTAGATTATATAACGCAATCCCTCGGCTGCTCCAAGCATTAGGGTAATCGGGTTTCATTTCTAAAGCTTGATCGCAAGATGCGATCGCTTGTTCAAATCTGCCTAAACCGTTTAGTGCAAATCCTCGGACATACCAAGCATGATAAAAATCGGGTTTAATTTCTAAAGCCTTGTCAGAGGAAGCAAGCGCTTCTTCATACCGCCCTAAATTGTTTAGTGTAACCCCTCGACTATTCCAAGCATAGTGGTCATCGGGTTTAATTTCTAAAGCTCGATCATAGGATGCGATCGCTTCTGCCAATCTGCCTAAATTACCTAACGCACTCCCTCGGTTGTTCCAAGCATCAGGGTCATCGGGTTTAATTTCTAAAGCTCGATCGTAGGATGCGATCGCTTGTTCAAATCTGCCTAAATTACCTAACGCATTCCCTCGTTTGTACCAAGCTAGATGGTCATCGGGTTTAATTTCTAAAGCTCGATCGTAGGATGCGATCGCGCCGATAAAATCCCCATTGATTACTTTCTGGTATCCTTGCTCAAACCAGAATTCGGCATCCTGAACCACTTCCGTTAAATCCGTCTCCTTTGAGCCTAGATTTTCCTCCTCCACACCAGAAACATCCCTCACCGCGTCGCGTAACTGGAGGCTAATCCGTTGGGATACTTCCCCCAGATTTCCCGTCATCACCTTCCCTAAAGCCGCCAGATCCCGCCCTAAAGTTTGATAATCTTCTGGATACCGTAGCCATTCCTCGCTTTTGACCCCTAACCACCGCGCCAGCTTTTTATCGTCACAATGGCGACTGTATAGCCATCCCCGTAATCCGCCGGTAGTGGTTCCCGCCGCCACCTGCTCGAATAACCCCATCAATATCCCTTCATATTCCCCATCGCTGGGTTCTGGAGGAGTATTTTGGACTTTTTTGGGGTTAATTGCCTTCGGACTGGCAATAAAGAGCGATTTTAGCCAATTCCAGAGCTTTTTTAGTAAGGATACCATCGAAGAAAGGGGGAAAGAAGATAAGAAAATTATATCTCTAC
>SFBI01000126.1 GCA_007095845.1 Microcystis aeruginosa Ma_MB_S_20031200_S102 | reverse complement strand
TTGGAACGAAATAGAGGCTTTTAAAGACCGCGTACATGGAGAATTAAAACAAGAATTACCCTCGAAAAGCCTATTTTTCTACTAAGTATTTATGCTTATTGCAAAGGTGAGATGCTCCCTCGGAGAAGTCCGTTTTCTGCTCATGCAAAAGGTTTTGAAATTCCCAATCCTATTTTCTTGCACTAACATCGGACTTTAACAGGTCAAAAGCCTTATTTAAAAAGGGTTTTACCATTATTTAGCAAGCTCTATTTTAGACTAAATCCTGTTTAATAAGATATGGCAAATTGCCGAGCATCGGAGCAGGGAGAAACAATCCATATATATTTCTGGCTGCTGATGGGTTATCCAATCAGAACTGAAAACTTTTAGGTTTTGGATTGTTTGTACCCGTTCTCTAATATCTTAAAAGTGGTTTGTGTTAACTAGATTTAGTATTGAGTATCAGCAGAAATTTTAGGTTTAACTTACTCTCGATCGCTTTTTACCTGACTGATGCGACGAACGTTTAAAATATCGCTCATCAGCTTAATTTGACTAACACAGCGTTCAAATTGTTGCAGGTCTTTTACTTCAATTTTCAGGGAAATTAAAGCGGGTTTGCCGAAATTAGTCTTAACTCCGGCATTGCGAACGTTAATATTTTGGTCACTTAAACGAGAGAGAATATCTTTAAAAACCCCGACGCGATCAATCACTTCAATCTGAATATTTACCGGATAAGTTGGATAACGTCCCTGGTCATCTATGGGGTTCCAACTAACAGGAATTAACCGTTCAGCTTCGGCTCTTTCCACATTCGAGCAGCCTTGACGGTGAATAACAATACCTTCCCCCGCATGGGCAACTATGCCGGTAATATTTTCCCCCGGTAAAGGACAACAACAACCGGCCAAACGATAGACTAATCCCTCCACACCGGTGATCGGTGATTTACTGACGGGTAAAGCCCTTTGAACGGGAGAAGGTGGTAGAATCAATTGGGAATCAGTCAGGACATCGGGCGGATTTTTGACCGTTAAAATTTCCTGTTGATTTTTAACTGTTTCTTGCAGACGATTAACCACATTTTTTAGGGTAACTTCGCCGTAACCCAAAGCCGCCAATAAATCATCTACTGCCACATAATTGCACTGTTTAGCCACCGATTGCATTCGTTCTGATTTTAGCAGGGCATCGAAGCCAGTTTTACCCAATTCTTTCTCTAATAAATCACGACCTCGGCTAATATTTTCTTCTCGGCGCGATTTTTTGTACCATTGCCGGATGCGATTTCTGGCGCTAGGAGTAACGACAAAATTTAACCAATCTAAACTAGGGTGACTATTTTTGCTGGTGAGAATTTCCACCAGATCACCATTTTGCAAGGGAGCATCAAGAACTGACCATTTACCATTAATTCTTGCCCCTTTCATCTGATTACCTACTTCGCTATGAATATGATAGGCAAAATCTACTGGTGTTGCACCTTGGGCCAGGGCCACCACATCACCTTTGGGGGTGAAAACATAGATATCTTCTTCAAAGAAATTATTCTTGAGGCCATCCATGTATTCTTGACCATCTTTCAGGTCTTTTTGCCAGTCAAGCAGATTACGCAGCCAAGCAAATTTTTCATCCTCAGCGGTTAAAGTTGTCTGACTAGAACCGGTTTCTTTATACTTCCAATGGGCTGCAATCCCGTATTCAGCAACATGGTGCATTTCTAGGGTGCGAATCTGTACCTCTAGGGGGCGGGCATTTAAACCAACAACGGTGGTATGGAGGGATTGATAACGGTTAGCTTTTGGTAAACCGATATAGTCTTTAAAACGGTTGGGAATCGGGGTAAATTGGTCGTGAACTATGGCTAAACAACGATAACATTCCTCTTTAGTTTCGACGATAATGCGGACGGCGGCTATATCATAAATCTGCTCGAATTCTTTACCCTGATTGTGCATTTTATGATAGATGCCGTAGAGATGTTTGGGGCGACCTTGTAAATCAAGAACTTTTATGCCAATTTCTTGCAATTTTTCCCGCAATGTGTTAACAACTGTTTCGATGCGGGCCTCTCGATCGATGCGTTTTTCCGATACCAATAACTGTACGGTGCGATAGGCATCGGGTTCGAGGTATTTAAAGCATAAATCCTCTAATTCCCATTTAAATCGCCCAATCCCTAAACGGTTAGCCAGAGGAGCAAAGATTTCTCTAGTTTCGAGGGCGATGCGTTGCTGCTGTTGCGGGTTGAGGTGTTCGAGGGTTTGCATATTGTGCAGGCGATCGGCTAATTTTACCACGATGACGCGGATATCTTGAGCCATCGCCAGGAACATTCGGCGAAAATTCTCCGCTTGCCGTTCAGTTTTGCTAGAAAAGTTGAATTTGGAGAGTTTTGTCACCGCTTCCACCAAATTACGCACCTCAACACCGAATCTATCCTCGATTTCTTCGGGGGTGACTTCCGTATCTTCCACCACATCGTGAAGGAATCCGGCCGCGATCATTGCCCCATCACCCCCCAGATCCCGCAGTAATCCCGCTACAGCTATAGGATGGGCGATATAGGGTTCCCCAGATTTGCGATACTGTCCCTCGTGGAGTTTATGGGCGAAATTAAAAGCCCGACAGATTAAATCGCTATCAGGATTTTGGGGGTCGTTTTCGTAGGTAATTAGGCATTCTTTCAGCCAATCGGGTAAAACTAAGGGTTTTTTCGGTTCCGTAGCCCGGGGAGGGGCAGTGAGGGTTTCCGGTTGGGTGGCAGTGATGGCGTTCATGGTTGGATCGGGGGGATAATAGGGGTGGTGGGGAGGGATAATCTAGAAAATTATTAGGCCGAAGGGATGCCAGATTACTTAATTCTCTAACACTGGAATCGGACTCATCGGCGAAAAGGACGCGATTCTTTTAAGTTTTTGTCTCTGGTTGGGAGGAGAGAGGACTTGCAACCGTGACGACAAATCGTTAATCTTATGTAACAAATTCTAACGCGCTTTGTATTGGATGCTACCGACAAATTACCATCAAGCCTACAAATCTTTGTTAAGAAAACTGGAGGATTTCAGTCTTACCCTTCTGGATGGGGATTCCTCCACGGGATCAAAATCTTTTCAAGCTTTACAAACCTGTCTAGAAGGGGAGATATTGTCACTAAATGATGACAATTGCAGCCCAGAGGTGGCTAATCGTTGGCGCACGGTCCAGACGGAACTATATCGATCCTGGCGATTGCTGGAGACGGATTGGTTATTTTTGGCCTCAGCGCGGCAAGGACGGGAGAAACGTTTACGGATAATTAGCGAGCGAGTGGCGACTTTAAAGGGGTATTGTCGGGTTTTGTTAGGGGAAGTTGTCGGTTAAGTAATTAAATGCTCGATCGCCGTTTGTGTGGCATACTTGACCCTAAGTCCTAACTTTTATCGTTACCGATCGCCTCATGTTGGAAATTAAAAACCTAAAAATTGCCTACCCGACCGAATTAAGTTCTCCCTCTTGGGCGATCAACGGGGTATCTTTTAGTATAGGCAAAGGGGAAACTCTGGGATTAGTGGGTGAATCCGGTTGTGGAAAATCGACTATCGGTAAGGCTATTTTAAGGTTATTACCCAATCACACTCACGTGGAAGGTGAGATTAACTTTGAAGGGCGATCGCTTTTATCTTTATCTAACAAACAATTAGAAAAGTTTCGCGGGGAAGCGGTGGGATTAGTCTTTCAAGATCCGATGACGCGACTAGATCCGCTGATGACTATTGGCGATCATTGCGTGGAAACTTTGCAAGCTCATCGAGGAAATTTAACCTATCGTCAAGCTAAAAGTCAAGCTTGTACTGTCCTAGAAAAAGTGAAAATTCCCGCTAATCGTTGGTCCCAATATCCTCACGAATTTAGCGGAGGAATGCGGCAAAGAGTGGCTATTGCTTTAGCTTTATTATTAAACCCTAAGTTAATTATTGCCGATGAACCCACCACCAGTTTAGATGTGACGGTTTCAGCGGAAATTCTGCGGGAATTAAAGCGTTTATGTAGCGAGGAACAGATGGGATTATTGTTAATTTCCCATGATTTAGCGCTGGTGGGAGAATATTGCGATCAATTAGCGGTGATGAAGGGGGGCAAAATTGTCGAATCGGGAGCGGTAAAAACAGTTTTTAATACACCTCAACACCCCTACACCCGTTCTCTTTTAGCCGCGGCTTTACACCTACAGTTACGGGAGGAAAAATCAACAGCAATTCAAGGCAAAGAAACGGTGTTAAAGGTGGATAATTTAAAACAGTATTATACCCTAGAAGGTAACTTTTTAGATAGTTTTTTCAAAAAAGAAAAGAAATTTATTAAAGCAGTGGATGAAGTCAATTTTGAACTGTATCGAGGGGAAATATTCGGTTTAGTTGGGGAGTCGGGGTGTGGGAAAAGTACCCTATCGCGAACCCTATTACAGTTAATTAAACCCACTGGGGGAAAAGTGGAATTTTTAGGAGAAGATTTAACCCCTTTATCGGGGGAAAAAATGCGTCCAAAACGGCGCTTAATGCAGATGATTTTTCAGGATCCCCTCGCTTGTCTCAATCCTCTAATGACGGTGGGGGAAAGTATCGCTGATCCGCTTTTGATCCATCAAAAAGTTAGTCTAGAAACGGCAAAAAAACAGGTTTTAGAAATGTTAGATCGAGTCGGTTTGACACCAACAGAGGAATTTTATCGACGCTATCCTAGGGAGTTATCGGGGGGACAACAGCAAAGGGTAGCCATTGCTCGCGCTTTAATTACTCGTCCGGAATTAGTTATTTGTGATGAACCGGTTAGTATGCTCGATGCTAGTGTCCAGACACAGGTTTTAGAGTTAATGTTAGAGTTACAAAAGTTATTTAATCTCACTTATTTATTTATAACTCATGATCTTTGGTTAGCGAGATTCCTCTGCGATCGAATTGCGGTGATGACTGCGGGTAAAATAGTTGAAATGGGTGACACTGAACAGATTTTTAGCCATCCCCAACACCCCTACACCCAAAAATTAATCGCCGCAGCCCCGAGAATTTATCCCGACAGCAACTAAAATCGCTCTAGGGGTTTATAATTGTTATTGTCTAGATATAGTTAGGAAAGACAAAATGGCCAGACAACTTCAGATAACTCTCCCTGAAGATACTATGCAACTTCTCGATCAAAGGAAGGAGCTATTGTTAGAGCAGAAAGAGATTTAAATTTAGCACAAGATTGGTTTTATCTAGAGGAGTATTTATGGTAATAATGATTATTTTCAAAGTTAAAAAACTGCTCAAAAAATTTGTCTTTAGTCTCCAGGAGGAAGGATGGAAACCAGCACTGAAAAAGACGAAACGAAAAATTATTAAAATTCTCACAGGAAAGAGTTCCTCTGAATTTGAAGAACAGGTGATCGAAAGTGCTAAACTAGCTGAACTGCGATCCCTAGAAATTGCCAGTAGTGATGATCCTTTAGTCTCAATTATTATTCCTGTTTATAACCAATTTGCCTACACCTTTAACTGTTTGGAATCCTTAACTGTTAACCTAAGTTCTGATTTAGCTTATGAAGTAATCATTGTTAATGATGCTTCCACTGATGAAACTTTAGAACAATTAGCCACTTTAGTCACAGGAATTAAAGTATTAACTAATGCAGAAAACTCTGGTTTTATTCGTTCCTGTAATTATGGAGCTAGTCAAGCAAAAGGTCAATACCTATATTTTCTCAATAACGACACTCGTATTCTGGAAAATTGTCTAGAAAGTTTATTGAAATTAATCGTCAATAATCCCCAAGTTGGTGCGGTAGGTTCCAAGTTAATTTATGCTAATAGTAAACAACAAGAAGCGGGGGGAATTATCTGGAATTCTGCCGATGGTTGGAATTATGGACGCTTAGATAGTCCCGATGAACCGGAATATAATTATGTGCGTCCCGTGGACTATTGTTCGGGAGCAAGTTTATTAGTTCCTACGGACTTATTTAAGCAGTTAGGTGGTTTTTCTCAAGACTTTATCCCCGCATATTACGAAGATACAGACTTATGTTTTGCCATCCGAGAATTGGGTTATCAAGTCCTCTATCAACCCCAATCTAACGTTATTCACTACGAAGGAATCACCTCGGGAACAGACCTTTCCAGTGGGATTAAACAATATCAAGTTATTAATCAAACTAAGTTTCGAGAAAAATGGTCAAAGGTACTAACTAAACACCTAGATAACGATCCTAATAATGTCCCCAGAGCTGCCCGACGTTTACAAGGAAAACCGACAATTTTAGTCATTGACTCCTACGTTCCACTATACGATCGAGAGTCCGGCTGTGTGCGTTTATTAAATATTCTTAAGCTACTGCTCAATTTAGGCTATTCAGTGATTTTCTTTCCCGATAATGGCTATCCTGAACAACCCTATACTTCCGTCCTGCAACAGCTGGGAATTGAGGTTATTTATGGCACAGCGCAAAGATATAATCTAGAAGAAAAATTAATCAAATATTTACCCCTGATCGATGGAGTTTGGTTGTGTCGTCCCGAATTGTGCGATAAATATATGGATTTAATTCGCTTAAAAACAAAAGCACCAATTATTTATGATACAATTGACCTGCATTTTCTACGTTTAAAACGGCAAAAAGACTATCTCGATCCCAGTTATCAAAATACTAGCTGGAGTTGGGAAACCTATCAGAAATTAGAGTTAAACTATGCTAACCAAGCGGAAGCAACCGTGGTAGTAACGGAAGACGAAAAGCAGGTTTTATCCTCTTTGGGTGTGAAAAATGTTTGGGTAATCCCCAATATCCATGAAGAAATTTCCCTGTCAGAAAAAGTTGCTTTTGACCAGCGATCGGGTTTAGTATTTATTGGTAGCTACAATCACCCTCCTAATATTGATGCAGTTAAGTGGTTATGTTTAGAAATTATGCCCTTAGTTTGGGCATCCCGTCCTGACATTACTGTTAATTTATTGGGAAGTAACCTCAAGGATGAAGTGAAGGAATTAGCCAATGACCAAGTAATTGTCACCGGTTATGTTCCCGAAGTAGAACCCTATTTTCAAAAGAGTCGGATTTTTGTTGCTCCCCTGCGATTTGGTGCGGGAATGAAGGGTAAAATAGGTCAAAGTCTTTCCCTCGGATTACCCACTATTACCACAAAAATTGGTGCGGAAGGTATGGGATTAATTGACCATCAGGATGTTTTAATTGCCGATACTGCCGAGGAATTTGCCCAAGCAGTGATCGAACTCTATGATAATATGCAATTGTGGCAAAAACTGGCCGATAATTCCCTAGAAACTATTAAAAGATATCAACCAGCTACTGTGCAAACTAATCTACAAACTTTGTTATCAAATTTAGGAATTATTGCTAAAGATAGTTAACAGCAATATAGCATTTATCTTAATGGTGAAGTACAAAGTTTTCCTTTTGAGGAGTCGGTCGTCGATCCCAAATTAGGTCATACTTCATCTTTATAAGAAACGCTGTAAGTTTTATTACAGGATTCAACATTTGTGGTTCTTTTGCTGTAGTAATTTTTAGACTTCTGCTAATTTTAATAACCTCAATAAAGTGTTGCCCGGTAAAACCAGGCAACACTTTGTGCGAGATATTTCTCCTAACTCTTTCAATAATAATTAAACAAAGAAATTAGCTACTGGAATATTTCCGAAACCGGGTAAAGCACCGCTAAATCCAGTGATATTTACTAATAAATCATTGGTCGATGACAATGCGGCAGTGCTATCATTGATAAATAGGTAAGTCCCAGCGATCGCACCAGCAGTTACTTGCACTAATGCGGCACTATTGGCGGCTAAAGCTTGATTACCGGGCAATAATCCGTTTGCATCAGTAAATACCTGAGTCGCTAAATCCGTTTTTGTGGTAGCAGTGCTATTAGCAGCGCGAGTAAAATTAAGCGGCGCACCCGTGGCGGCTCCAGTGGAGAGTAATAAGTCGATTTTATCAATGCCGATGGCAAAATCGGTGATCCGATCGTGAGCAGATACGCTAGATTGTCCAAATTGAAAGACGAAGGTATCTGCATCTCCATTACCAGTTAAGGTGTCAATGCCAGAACCACCATTCAAGGTATCAATACCGAGTCCGCCGCTGAGGCTGTCGTTATTTAAACCCCCATTAATACTGTCATTGCCACCGTTACCCGAAAGGATGTTACGTTGGTTATCACCAGTAATCACGTCACTTTGATTAGTGCCAATGACATCATCAAAATTGGTTACTGTAAAAGTTAATACGGGACCCCCCAATACCCGCAAATTGTTAGTCGCTGCGCTTAAATCGACATTAATAAACCCGGGAGATGCTGCGCTGGAAGCATCAATTGTATTGTTACTAAATCCAGCGTTGGCAATAATAGTTTCAACTTGGAACAGTTGATCTGTGGCTCCACCGCCTTTGAGAATAGATCCAGTCGGTAGCAGGGTAATGCTGCTGCCAAAACTGCTGTAATTGGCCACATCAGTCCCCGCACCACCATTAAAAAAATCACTGCCTAAACTGCCAAAAAGAGTGTCGTTGCCAATTTCCCCTGAAAGATAGTCATCCCCACTACCGCCGTCGAGGAAGTCATCACCATCTCCACCATTGAGGATATCGTTACCGCCTAGCCCAAAGAGCCTATCGTTGCCGACACCACCCTCAATGATGTCTGCGAGAGAGTTACCCGTCAGCGTGTCATTGCCCGTCAAGCCCAGAATTGTCCAGTTATCCACAGCTAGTGCCGTGAAAGAGTTGAGGCCGAAGAAGTCGAAGTAGGTTTGAGGCATATTGCGAAAGTTAATGTTAAAGATTGTTGACATGAACATCTTATTAGTTTTGTTAACATTTGTAAACCCCCTCAATAAAACTTAATATTTGTCCATGGAAACACCCTATCCCGACGACGGGTGCATTTCATACTGGCGAAAATACCCACAATCGGCAATTATCGGTGACTTTTTTGATACAAATATACTAATGATTACCCGTAGGCATCTCACCGAAAAGCAAATTGGCTCGCATTTGGGGACGGCACTCTCATCACGGACAGCTGAAACTGCACGTGCGGGCCGCCAGGTCCTCTCCTGGGGGTTGGGAGGTATAACCCCGCAAGGGTTTGGATTGAGCGATACAATCGGAAGTAATACTAAATCCGTTGAGTAACGCACAGAAAACGGGTTTCTCCGAGAAACCCGTTTTCTGCTCATGCAAAAGGCAAAAAGGGGAATAAATAATCAGTTTTTAATATAGCGGTAAGCGCTTGAGTGAGATACAAACCAAGCTTTGCCTAGCATGGTTTATAGCTCGTGACACTGTACCTCATACGACTGCACACCGCTATAACCGGATTTAGTATAATAAGTAGGTGGGTGTTAAAAATTGTCAGACACCCCCCTTATTAAGGGGGGACTAAGGGGGGATCGGCACCCCCCTTATTACGGTAGGGCAGGGGGAATCAAAGACAAAATCTATCTTCAATTTAATTGAAACCACTTACTTACTAATATCATTTTTCAAAAGCAATGACAGACTTAGTTGTTCATTTCAAAGCGCAATTGCTCTCTGAGAAGGGAATTGCACTCTCAGATGTTAGTCACAGCTATTGAAAATTGGTATAATTTAGGAGAAATTTTGACTTTCTTATTCTATTAATATGCCAACTTATCCTGATATCTCCAGTCAAGCTTTTAAACATCCCCTAGATCAGCAAGCTGAACAAGCATTAAGATCAGTGCCGGGGTTTGATTTATTAGCGAAAAGTTTTTCCGAATATCTCTATGAACGTCCCCAGCAAATTTTATTAATGGGCAATGATCTAAAAGTCGGCCCGCGTCAATACACCACTTTATACGGTATATATCGCCAATGTCTGCGGGATTTAGATATGTCCCCAGAACCGAATCTTTATGTCAGTCAAAACCCCTTAGCTAATGCCTATTCTTTGGGTTCAGAACATCCCTATATAGTCTTTAATACTGCTCTTTTAGACCTCTTAGATGAAGAAGAAATTAGAGTAATTCTTGCCCACGAATTAGGTCATTTAAAATGCGAGCATAGTATTTTAATTCAACTTTCTTTTTGGGTGATGGGGGCGGCTAATTTGCTTGGGGACATCACTTTAGGACTAGGAAAAGCCATTACTACCGGTCTAGTTTATGCCTTTTATGAATGGCGCAGAAAAGCCGAATTATCAGCAGACAGAGCGGCTTTATTAGTAACCGATGATTTAAATTTAGTCCTGAGAACTCTAATGAAATGTGCAGGAGGAAGTCAAAAATATCTGAATGAATGCAACTTAGAAGAATTTATTCGCCAAGGGGAAGCCTACCGAAAATTAGATCAAGATAACCTAAACCAGATTTATAAATTTATCATTTATAATGGCGGTAATGGTTCCTTTTTAACCCATCCTTTTTCCGTAGAAAGAGTACATTATTTACAGGAATGGTTTAACTCGGAATCCTATCGTCAAATTCGCCGAGGAAACTATGCCAAAACAGGGGTAAAAAGCTCAATTAATGTTGATGTTAATGATAGCGAAAGCGCAAGATTACAGCGACAAATAGCAGAACTACAGGCAGAAATTGAACGGGCAAAAAGACAAAGAAACTATGAATAGTCTATAACAGCCTATAACTCAGCCAAATTAGCAAAAAAAAGTCGATTTTGGTGGGGTAGCAGTCCATAAGCCACCAAAATTACTAAATGGGACTGGCTGAATAAATCTAAAACCCTTGTTGGCTAAGACTTTTAGACTTTTTCCCCATCACATGGTATTTAAGTTAACTCGCAGGGAAAAATTTCTAATGTAGTATAATACACGGACAGTTAAAGCAAATTCCTGTACAAGTGTAAAGGACAACCGATTCGATCGAGCGATCATGCAAACTCTTTCTCGTTTACCTACTAAAGACAAAGCTCTAATCATGACCCATCCCCTCAAAATCGTCGCTTTAGGTGATAGCCTTGTGTATGGCTATGGCGACCCCGTAGGTGGTGGTTGGGCCGAGCGCTTACGTCGTTTGTGGATGGAAAGTGCCGGTCATGCCCTCTATAATTTGGGTATTCGCGGCGATCGAGTAGTACAAGTGTCCGAACGTTTAGAACAAGAATTTCGTCTCAGGGGTGAAATTCGCAATCGTCTCCCTGACCTGATTCTTCTCTCCGTCGGTGTTAATGATACAGCCCGTTTGGGCCGGCCCGATGGTCGCACCTACACCGATCACGATCTTTTTCAAACTCAAATCGAACATTTACTTGGCCAGGCCCGCTCTCTTTGCCCGGTTTTGTTTATAGGTATGATTCCCGTGGATGAGCGAAAAATGCCCTTTTTAGACTGCTTTTACTTCAACCATGGCGATCAGTATCGTTTTAAGGAAACCACTAAACAAGCTTGTCTAGAGCAAAATATTCCCTATCTCGACTTATTTGATCTCTGGATCGACCGGGGTGATCTGTGGTGCCAAGAAAGATTAATGGAAGATGGACTTCATCCCAATGTGCAGGGCTATCAATCAATTTTAGAGGATATTTTAAACTGGTCGCCCCTCACTTCTTTTGTCGGTGTGGATGGTTTTATCCAACCCTTTACAGGAATTGCAGAAAAGTAATCTACTCCTGTTAAGCTGACGCTTTAACGGGAGCTTTCTGTTACCCTGAATCTATCGGACAAGACAATCAATGGTGAAACAGAAGACCCAGATAATTTCCTCTAATTAAAAAGAATACACGGCTGTTTTGATATTTTGGTAGTTATTATCTAGGTCTGATTCTAGGAGAATAATCGCAGTAATTCTCCTAGTCATCTCGCTTACTGCCTGGACTTCTGCGATAGTTAATCCCCGTCCTAATAATTTTTCCTCACGATAACTTAGCCATTTTTTAATGACTTGATAACCCCCGATGGTATATTCCCACACTCGGACTGGTATATTTTGCCAATAGGCTCGATCATTGAGATAAATATCATAGGTAGTCGTTCCTAATAATTGTCGCATTTCTGGGCTAATTACGCTCATTTCTGCGGTTGTATATTGTCTGGCGATCGCTTTTCCTTTACCCGGCATTGTCACGCCATTTTTCCCTCCGTGTCCCCAACCAACGTTAATAATTAAATCCCCCTTGTCTGGGTTTAAATTTCCCCCATCAGTGCAGGAAATCAAGGCGATTTTTTGCAGTGCAGGGGTCGGTTTTTTGGTGACTCCTATAACGGGGTTTTCTGTGTCTAAAAGAGAGGCGATCGCTTGTCCTAGTTCAGCAGATTTAATTAATAATTCTTGGCTATTGGGAAGGGGAATTCTTGGGAAGTCTTGACGAATACCGTCGGCATTTTCCCCAAGATACAAGGGAGAGTAACCAATCGCTAATGCGTGCAGCCAAATTAAGGAGGCATTCTCGATATTTTCATCAAGATTATTAATACCCAGTTGATTTAAGTATTGACGAGATTTTTCCGAGAGATTGGCTGTTAGAGTGGTGTCGATAAATTCTTGTGTATTGAATAGTTGCTTTGAATATTTTTGTGTTTTTTGCTTACTTTCGGGTTTAAGTAAAATTGGAAAATGTCTTGCGTGTCCAGATATACAATCATAGTCACAAACTAACTTAGAAAAATAAAATGGAGAACCTTCTGGAGATTTATCCGCAGTATCACGAGATATGAAAAACGAATTTAAAATAATCTCTTTTTGTGCTAATAATTCAGGACTGGGACGTGAAAAAAGAGGTTGAATTTCACTATCTAAATAGGCTAGGCGAATATCAAAAGGCTTAAAAGGATAGGGAATTATTTTATCTGGTTTATAACTAACATTATCTCTCAACTTTGCTTTTCTGCTTTTTTCGGCTTTAAACTCACCTGAAGACTTCATCCAACGAGGGGCTATAGCTTCTATCTCTTGATCGGTTTTATTGGGGTCTAAATATAATTCGATTAATTCCAATTGATTACGATCTGTCTTATAGACAATTAAAGAATTACCTCTCCTTTCTACTGGTCCATTAAAAGGCATTATTTTACATAAATCTGTTAACTTTGGCCATGCTAAATAGTGAGAGGAAACATCGGAGGGACGGAAAGAATAACGATTAGATTGTTCTGGGTTAGAGACTTGATAAAAAGCATCAAAATCTTGATTGTTTAGACTATCTAATAACTGTTCTCGTTTAGCAACTCCCCAGAAGTGGCGAAAATAGACATCAACATTTTTATTCCTTACTTCCTTTCTTACCATTAGTCCGATCGTTGTCCCGACTCGAATCCCTTCCTTATTGTATTGAGTAGAAAAAACGCTAGGATCGGGATTACCTTCAGGGGTTAACTTTCCCGTTTCGCGACTATCACCATTGAGACAATCAAACCAAAGACGATCAAATTCTTGTAAAAATCTTTGACGCATCACCACAAAAGAAGGATCACCGAGATAGGAAAAATTAGAAACATAACAAACAACCCCTTTACCGGTATTTTCTGAAATACATCTTTCCGCTAAACGGAAAAAGCGCACATAAAAATCATCCAAATTAAACTTTTTAATCCCCCAATCGGAGATTAAACCCTGTTTATACACTTCCACTAAACCTGCTTCTTCTGCGGGACTGGTTCCAGCAAAAGCATTGTAGGGAGGATTACCAATAATAACTAAAATCGGTTTACCGCGCTTAACTTCATCAGCTGCCTCTCGTTCCTGATTTAACTCCGGAAAACTTAATTGTAGCTGTTGAATTTTCTGTTTACTTTCCTCATCGGGAGGTTGCCAACCAGTTAAAGCATTCGTCAGATAAACCCCAACCCGTTCGCTATCTTCTATTAAAGGTACACCCAAACTTTGCAAAAATAAACCTAATTGTAGATGAGCGACGACAAAAGGAGCAGTTAAAATCTCGAAACCGAAAATTCTTTCTATGGCTGCTTTTTTCACCAAAGCCATGGCTAAAGCACCCGCGCCATTTTCCTGTAAAGTATCGGTAATATAGCGCAAAACTTCGACTAAATAAGCACCAGTGCCACAGCAAGGATCGAGAATATAAACATCGGGATTAGCTAAACCGTCCTCAATATTTAATTCTTCTCGTAAAACTCGATCGACTCGCGCTACCATATAGCGAACAATTTCCGGAGGAGTGTACCAAACTCCCAATTCTTTGCGTAAATCCGGATCAAAAGCTTGCAAAAATGGTTCATAGAAATACTGTACCGCTTGTCCCTCATCGAATTGACGAAAAAATTCCTCTCGTCGCACTCGATTTAAAGCTGCACCGGTCCAGTTCAAAACTTCTACTAATCCCAAAGATTTTAACTTACTCGGTGCGGCGATCTGCTCGAATAGGATCGCTAACATGGGAACATGGAGATGGTGGGCTGCGGATTTCCAATCGAACTTATCCTCGCGATTGAGGTTTTCCTTGTGCCATAATACCCAAGCAGAAAATAAACCATAAAAGAGGGTTTGCACGAGGGTAGAACGAAAAAATTTATTTCCTTGTTCCTGTTCAAATTTGATACCTAGGGCATTTTCTAAAGCTTGACGAATATTGGCCAGAGCGGGAAGATCGGAATGATTTTCTAAGCGTGCTTTTGCGTCCCGCGCATAGGAAGCAAGAAACCAAGCAACATCGGCCGGTGAGGTGATAGGAGCCGCCTGTAAAAGCACTCTCTTTAGGTATTCTAAGAGGCTATCACCCTGTTCGGCGGCGAATTTTGATGGATTTGAGGTTTTTAGCCAAAACTCGGCTTCTGACGGGGCTAAACTATAGGCTTCTAATTCTACCAGTTGACCTTGGCTATTGCGACCGATGAGCAGAAAATCGCGATAATTAGTGACTAATACTTGACCGTATTTTTGCCAGTATTTTTGTACTTGCTCGCTGGCGGCGATTTTTTTGATATCTTCTTTGGTTCCCTTAATCTCGATCGCGCCTCTTTCGGGAAAAATCGCCGTAAAAGGCTCTAATTCTTGATTTTTGGGGAATTGATCGACGTTAAAAAGTCCCCCGTCCGGCAATCCCGCACCCTGATTTCTAAGGTTGATAATGCAGCGCACTCGCGGTTTTAGGGTTTTACCGATTTCGTTAAGGAGAGTTTCAAGAGTGCCGTAGTAGGAGGTTTCTTTTACCGCTGCTTGGGAGGAGTGGATTTCGTGCAGATTGCGAAAATAATTGACGAGGGGATTCATTAGGAGTCTTGTGAAAACTAAAAATTGTTGTTAGGGTTAGGCTTCGGTCGTCAGGAGAATTAAGAATGAATAGTAATCAATGTCAGGGGTTTGCTTACTGGCCCTCTCTACTCGTACTTAGAAGTTAATTGAATGGACAGGGAGTAAGAGGCTCAGGATTATTCTTCCAAGAATACTCTCTACTCGCACTTAGAAGTTAATTGAATGGAAAGAGCTTCTACGGTACAGTGAAAGTTAACGTTACTGTTGAAAAAAACCTAATCCCTTCAAGGGGTGACAGAGGGGCTACAAGCTAGATAGAGCGGGGGGTCTAGCCAAACGACCCCCTAAAGAAATAGAGTGGTTAGGACAACCACTCAAAATTTTAAAATGTTACCTTCAT
>SFBI01000125.1 GCA_007095845.1 Microcystis aeruginosa Ma_MB_S_20031200_S102 | reverse complement strand
AGTCAGAGAATTGCTATATTCTCATTAACCCTTTTAACCTTTGAATTAATTTTAGTTACTATGTACTACTTTGATGGCTTTTTTGATCTGTGACAGTTGAGGGTGCGGAATGTGGGTTACAACACGCTTAGCGCGTCCTTGCTCACCTTCGAGAAGACGTGGATCATCAGACTCGAATTGAACAACTAATTTGCTGTCACTTTGAATTGAATCGTATAATGCCAGAGCGAGGAAATTGTCTTCCTCTGAGAGAGAGTTTACGATTAACGGAAGAATCTGTGGCCCTAATGCGATTAGCCTATCAAATTCCGCTCCATGAGCACGCGAGTATGGATTGGAATCAATGGCAAGAGAACCAGAGAACCACGTAGACTTCCAAGCAGAGAAGGCTTCACTGTAAGCTTGGCGTAATTCAGATGGCATTTCCGCAACAGCACGTTCGAGAATAGATCTTTCTTCATCTGTGAGTTGCATAGCTTCTTGGATTAACGCGACTGTGAGTTCTTCTAACAGAGCAACTGCTGGTGCTTGGAGTTGCAATGCGCGAGCGTAAAATGACACCACACGCCCATAATTAGCCCCTTCAAGTTCACTTAAACCATGCTGAATTCGCAGGCTTTGACCGCACTTGGACTCCCATCTTGGCCCGTGTCCTGGGCCAGATACGCAACCATGTGTCATGTCTGATGTAGACCTCCCCCATGCAGCAATAGGGCCATTGCTCGCACGAACCAAACCCCAACCCCGATAGAAGGTGTCGAAATTGCTAATGCTAGAGCCTGGCCACAGCCAGCGGTCTGTGACTCCGACAGTCCATGAAATACAGTTATACGTTGATGTTACTTCACCCGTCACGACGGCCGCATCAACGTTGAGGTTTGGAAACCAACTCCGAAATTGAGCTTTTTCCTGCGGCGACATCGGTCTTGGCATATATCTGTACCTGTTTGTACTTCCGGTTTGTTTGTTGAAAGAATATTAGTCTGCCTAACTACATATTATACGGAAATTTTCCGTACATGACGTTAAATGCACATTTTTTAAAGAATCTTTCTGTATATTACGCTCAAATGGAGTGATCGCAAGAAGTTTTCCGTATAATATTACAATAAGCGTGTTATGCCGATTAGCGTACTCTGTGATGAACCCTCCCCCACCTCCCCAACTCCTGGAGGTAGTGCGTGAAACCATTCGCCTTAAGCATTACTCCTACCGCACCGAACAAACATATCTGGACTGGATTAAGCGTTATCTGCTCTTCCATCATGAAAAACATCCCCGCGAAATGGGGGAAGAAGAGATCAAATCCTTTTTGAGCCATCTTGCCGTTGATAAAAACGTTGCCGCCGCCACCCAAAACCAAGCCCTCAACGCCATCCTCTTTCTTTATCGAGAAGTTCTTAAAATTGAACTGGGTAATATCGGTGCATATTTACGGGCAAAACGCTCCAAACGCCTGCCCACCGTCCTCACCAAAAAAGTAAAAATGGCTGATGATTTTAGCGATCGCACAACAAACTGCGATCGCTGACTAGGTAATTCTCAACCCACCAAAGTTAGGATTGCTCATCGAAGAAATTGAATCTCTTGAGAAGCAGTTACTGAGCTTGGGGGTTGAGAGTCGAAGTTATCCCTTAAATGAGCTAATCGCCTTTAGCTCGGCTTTTATGACGATGAAAGCCATTGCCAGCAACTTAAATCAAATGAGTCAAGACTTACCTGCCTACACCCAATAGGGGCTAAATCCCTTCTTTTCTAGCTAAAAGGACGGGACAATTAACATTAACCCGCACATAATCCGAGAGGGAAGTACCGAGAAGGCGATCGAGATCTGGTAAACTCTTGGCCACGGAAGGACGGCGATCCGGCGACCCCAAGAGTAAGAGATCCACATTATAATCATCGACGAGTTTGCACAGTTGTTCTCCCGGTTTACCCCCCGTCACCACGCAGCGATGGGGTATATTCATCCGTTTTACTTTTGCCACTGCTGGCCCTAAAATTGGGTTTTCTTCCATTTCTTTGGCGGAAGTGGGGGCAAATTCCGGTTTTAAGTCGGGGTTGACGCGGGCCAGAATTAACTCTGCTGAAGGATAGTCTCGCAGGAGATAAATAGCCAGATCGAGAGCTAAATCAGCGGAGCTAGACTTGTCGAGAGCTACCATCACCTTTTTGATTTTTTTGACGTAAATATCGTCTTTTACCAATAACATCGGGTGATTAGTCAGTTGAAAGACGTATTGACTGACGGAATTTTCTAGAATTGCCTCCAGTCGCTTCAGTCCTCGGGAACCCATCAGGATCAAATCGGCCCCGATTTCGTCGGCAACTTGACAGACGGTATCTTTGGGATCTCCTTGGCGCAGAATCGTGGAGACTTTGCTGGGTTCAATTTTGACTTCTTGCAGGATTTTAGTCAGCATTTGGGTTCCTTCTTCCCATTTACTGGCCAGAGCTTCGGTGGTAATCTGAGGGGGAACAACCCGGAGAATGGTAATCGACGCTTTCCGGATAGCCGGGAGATCCATCAATGCTTGTAGCATTTCTTGGGTTTGACCTGCGCCGGAATCAGCGTATAGTATTTTCTCTAGCATAAGATTAAACTCGGTCTATGATCTTAATGGTTTTCGCTAATTTTCAGCATACTGCTAATGTTGTTCCCGAAATTTAACAACTTATTAAGCACTTTTTCTTAGGTAAATGCGATGCCGAAGGCACTGCGTAGCAGCTCGCATTTAAGGGCATTTTAAGTATTTATGCTTAATTGACTAGAAATACTTGGCTCAAAATCATCGTGTCAAGCGTTCATTTGTATTATATTTTGCCTGCAATGCTGGCGCTCTCTTTTAATCACAGCTAAATCGACCATTTAATTGATGATTATTCATGCTTAATTCTCCAGCAACCACGAGAATTTTTATTTTTACAAGAGGTGTAGTTATGTCTTTATCAATTCGGGTAATTATCCTAGTAGCGACGACAGTTTATCAGACGTTATCTGTTTGGTTAGAAGAACAAAAAGCACCGCCGGGTAATTTGGTTAATCTGGGTAAATATCGCCTACATTTTTGTCTAGCGGGAGAGGCTAGTCCCACTATTATTATTGACCATAGTTTAGGGGGAATTGAGGGATATTTTTTGCTAAAAGAATTGTCACAATTAGCTAGGGTTTGTATTTATGATCGAGCGGGTTATGGTTGGAGCGATTCTAGTCCATATCCCCGGACTAGCTACAAAATTGTTCAGGAATTAGATCAATTACTCACCCAAGCAAAAATAGAACCGCCTTATATTTTAATTGGTGATTCTTTTGGCAGTTATAATGTTCGACTATATGCTCATCTGTTCCCAGAAAAAGTAGTAGGTTTGGTACTCACCGATGGTTTACACGAGAAAGGAATGCTGAAAATGTCGCCAGCATTAAAGGCATTAAAATTATTTTTCATCTCTGGATTTTTGATGTCGATTATCGGCTCAATTTTAGGCATTATTCGAGTTCTGAGAGTTCTGGGAGTTTTTGAATTATTAAAACCAGAATTGCGTCGCTTTTCCCCAGATTCTCGTCATCGAGTTAAGCGTTCTTTCTGTCGCGCTAAACACTGGATGACGATGAGTAGAGAAATGCTTAATCTCGACCAAAGCGCTCGTCAGGTAAGTGAGGCTAACAAGTTCGGTAATTTACCGATAGTTAGTATTAAAGCTAATTCTTTTTTTAAACCTTCCCTTTGGACTCGCTTTATTCCCCTCAAAAGTGCCAACCGACTCCGGGAGGAGATGCACCTAGAATTAGGCAAGTTATCCAAAGATTTTATGGAAATACAAGCGGATAAAAGTGGTCATTTTGTCTGGATGGATCAACCGGATGTGATGATCGATGCGGTGAGAATTTTGCTTGACAAAATTAACTCTGTGTGCTAAATAAGTAGTTGGACAAAAGTAAAGTTAACTTTGGGGTGTAGGAGCCTGACAACCGACTCCTACACCCCACCAACAGACTTTTTCAGTAAACCCTAATTATTGAGGGTAATAATCTGGGCGCTAAAACCCTGTTTAGTTAACTCTTGTACCCGTTGTTTAGCTTGGTATTGTTGCTGAAATAACCCCACTTGAATAACATTTTCTCCCGCGCGGATAAATGCGAGGGGTTCAATTTCTTGAATTTTTGCCAACGCTTCTGTACTATTACTCTGAACTTCAACGCGAAAGAGTTGATTAGTCGCAATAACCCGCTGCTGTGGTGGGGGAGAAGGGGGTTTATTGGCGCGATTTTGCGGTGTAGGGGTTGGTGAATTGACAGTTTGACGATTATTATTATTAATCACCGTAGCATCGGCAGGACGCACGGGAGCGGGGGCTTGAAAAACGTATTCTCTCAGGGGTTGATTACCGGAAACCGGGGCAGCCACCGGGGGGCGAACTGATGGAGAATTAACCGAGGGTAAATTTAAGGGTGAACATTGGGAACAATTAGCACCACTGGGACTGTCTGAACGTTTAGTTGGTTGTCTCACCGCCGGCGGTGGGGGCAAACGACGACCGGGATAAACATTCTGGGCAAAAGATAAGTTTGCTTTTAGCAGCAGCGTTCCTTGAGCGATTATCCCGACTTTTAACCAAAATAAAGCCGAGAAAAACAGTAGGTTTGTTCTCATCATGCTGGTTTGTCCTCACACGAAATTTGGGTACACCATGTCCAAATTTTAAAGTAGGAGATGCTAGTCTAGAAAGTATATTGGTTAAAAATCATTACAAGGTTTATGGGAAAAGTTGTTGTCGGTCTATCGGGGGGAGTAGATAGCTCTGTCGCCGCTGCCGCCTTACACGCTCAAGGTTATGATGTTATTGGCTTGACCCTGTGGTTAATGAAGGGTAAAGGTCAATGCTGCTCCGAGGGAATGGTAGATGCGGCGTTTATTTGTGAGCAGTTGGGGGTTCCCCATCATATCGTTGATAGTCGCGAGCTTTTCCAAAAAGAAATTATTGATTATCTAGTTTCCGGTTACGAAGCGGGAATCACACCGCTGCCCTGTTCTCAGTGCAATAAAGCGGTAAAATTTGGACCGATGCTGCATTATGCTAGGGAAACCCTAGAAACGGACACTATTGCCACCGGTCACTACGCTAGAATTCGTTTGTCTCCTGAAAATAACCGTTATCAACTGCTGCGTGCCGTTGATAAAAATAAAGATCAATCCTATTTTCTCTATGATCTAACTCAAGATGTACTGGGTGGGACTTTATTTCCCTTGGGCGAACAAACCAAGGCAGAAACCCGCAGAATTGCCCAGGAATTCGGCTTAAAAACGGCAGATAAACCCGATAGTCAGGATTTATGCTTGATTGAAGCTCACGGAACTATGCGATCGTTCTTGGATAAGTATATCGCCGTTAGTGAGGGGGATATCGTCGATCTCGATGGCAAAGTTTTGGGTAAACATAGCGGCATCCATCATTATACGATCGGACAACGCAAAGGCATCGGTATCGCCGCCGCTGAACCTCTCTATGTGGTAAAACTTGATCCCGTCATGAATCGGGTTATCGTCGGTAATCGCGAAAGTGCCGTTAGTGCCGCTTGTCT
>SFBI01000124.1 GCA_007095845.1 Microcystis aeruginosa Ma_MB_S_20031200_S102 | reverse complement strand
GTTGGTAATGACGTAGGAATGACAAACCCCGTGTAGTTGAGGAGCGGAATGACGAGAAATTGTCACGTTCCGTTTTGTAGAGCAGTAGGAGAGGCGACTCTCTTACTGACTTTAATCATCCTTAAAAAAGGGTTAAGTACCGTAGGGCATACGGGAACTTTCGGGTAAACCCGATAAACGCTTGGGGAGAGAATACCTCTACTTTTTCAGAAGCAATTCTGTCTAAGCAAGTAATCTCTGTGAACCAAGAATCCCCGTCTCTTTAGAGCGGGGAGTGTCAAATCGGTAAACGCTGAATATCTCGGTTAGAACCAATCACCACCATGGCTAAATCCTTGTATAATCTTTCTTGAGGATTGGGGTTAATCTTGAATTTTTCCGCATTACCGACAGCGACAATATTTAAGCCATAACGATTACGAATTTCTAACTCTGCTAGAGTTTTACCGTGAAAAGCTTCCGGGACTTTTAACTCGACAATACTATGTTCGGGATCGAGATCAAATCGTTCTAAAATTGATGGTCTAGTTAAACGATGCGCTAACTCACAACCAGCATCGTATTCGGGAAAAACTACTAAATCTGCGCCAACTTTTTTGAGTAATTTTCCATGGATTTCTGTGGAGGCTTTAGCGGCGACAAAATTAACCCCTGCTTCCTTACAATTGAGAGTAGTAATGATACTTTCTTCCACGTATTTACCAATAGCGACAATCACCGTATCGGTTTCAAAAATTCCCGCTTCTCGCAGAGCGTTAGGTTTGGTAGAATCAAGCTCGATCGCATTATCTACTATCCGATCAGATAACGCTTGTGCTACTAATCCTTCATCAATATCTGTGGCTACCACTTGATAACCTTGTTTGCGTAGGGTTTCACAAACGGCGCGCCCAAATCTGCCTAATCCGATGACGGCAAATTGGCGATTTTGGGGACGCATACTACTAAAAAATTTAATTGATTGCATAATTTTAAGTGAAGCTGTTACGCATTTAAAATGCTAGTGTCAATAAGTCAGGAGACAAGAGAAACTGATAACTGATATTAATTATCCCACTAAAAGGTTTTCTTCGGGGTAATTAATGACTGTTGGTTTCGGATCGCCGATAATAGCCGCTATTAAAAGTATAACTCCTACCCTTCCCAAATACATCATAAAAACGATAATTAACTTAGAAATCGGTGATAAAGCGGCGGTTATTCCCATGGATAAGCCGACAGTTCCAAAGGCAGAAACTACCTCAAAAAATAGTTGAATCATTTTAAAATCTGTCTCCACAAATGAGATAGCTAGGGTGGAGATAATAATCGCTATAACCGAACCAAAAACCACCGCCATTGACTTTAAAATTAACGGCATAGGAATGCGTCTTTGATAAAGAGTCACTTCTTCATGTCCCCGTAAAACCGAGCGAGTACAATTATATAAAATCCTAAAAGTTGTGGTCTTAATACCTCCCCCTGTACCGCTAGGACTGGCTCCTATAAACATCAAAGCCATGGTAATTAATAAACCTTCTACGGAAATTTTACCAATATCAATGGTATTAAATCCTGCTGTTCTCGATGTTACCGATTGGAACCAAGCAGCCAGCAATTTATCTTTAATTGATAAATTAGCCAAAGTGTCACCATTTCCCTGTTCAGTAAAGAGGAAAGCCAATGTTCCTATCACTAATAAAAATATGGTTGTGCTGATAGCAACTTTGTAGTTAAGGGAAAAAACAAAGCCTTTTCGTTTATATTGAAAGCGGTAAATAAACCAAGTGTAAAACTCGATAATTACCTGATAACCGATACCTCCAAAAATGATTAACCCTGTGATAGCTAAGTTAATAACAATTGAAGAATGATAGGAAATTAAGTTATCTTTAAACAAGCCAAAACCCGCATTATTCCAAGCGCTAATACTATGAAATAAAGATAACCAAACTGCATATCTAAAATCATACTTTTGGGCGAAGACAGTTAACATAACCAAAGTTGCTGTTAACTCAAAAACTAAAGTAGTAGCAATCACTGATTTCATTAAACTTTGACTACCTTGTAGGAAAGGTCGATCAAAGGATTCTTGAATTGCTAACTTCTGTCTCAGGTCAAATTTTCGCCCAATTAATAACATTAAAAAAGTGGTAGTGGTCATATATCCCAGTCCACCCACTTGAATTAATAAAGCGATAAATAATTGACCCCAAAAAGAAAAATAAGTACCCGTATCTACCACTGCTAAACCCGTGACACAGACAGCAGAAGTGGAGGTAAAGAGGGCAACAATTGGATCATTCCAAGTGCCGCTAGTGGTAGAAATAGGCAACATCAATAGGGAAGTTCCCGCTAAAACTACTGCAATAAATCCCAAGCAAATTGTCCGGGCAATCGTCATATAAATTCCTTAGTGAAAGTAGCTAAGAGAAGATTGTTTTTGGGCTAACACTTCTTGATAAACTAACTGTAAGCGATCAATATTTTTGCTAAGAGTGTAAGAGTCTAAAACTCTTTGACGGGCTTTTTGACCTAAAATAGTGGTTAATTCGAGATGATCTCGTAATACAGGTAAGAGCGTTTTTAATTGGGTAATTAGTCCTCTAGTATCTAAAACTATTCCCGCACCTTTTAACACTTCCCCATCGGCCCCCACATCCGTAGCCAGACAAGCGACACCGCAGGCCATCGCTTCCAAGAGAGAGATCGATAAACCTTCCACTAAAGAGGGTAAAATAAAGCCGTCAACCCCGCGCAAAATTTCAATTCGTTTATTTTCATCGCCGATAAAACCTAACCAGATAATACCATATTCTTCTCCATAAAAAGGCTTAAGGGAAGGAGTTAACGGACCATCACCAACAATGAGCAGTTTGCATCTACCCCCCAAATTGGTTTTTTTCCAAGCTTTCAATAAAGATTCTACATTTTTCTCCGGCATGATCCGACCGAGATAAATAAATAAACAATCAGCATTATATTGAGCTTTAATATTCGATGGTCCTGGACAATACTTATTAACATCAACCCCATTGGGAATAATTGCTAATTTTTCTTCGGGAACTCCCAATTTAACTAAAAAATCCCGTTGAGAGGTGGAAAAAATAATTACTTTATCGTAATTAGCTAAAAAAGGAGCGTGTAGTTGGTAGGTTAATAATTGGGTACTGGAGATGATATTGCGAATTTTACTATCAAAAGCCGGGTGAAAAGTCGCCACCAGAGGCAAATCTAAAGACTCACAAATTTCTGGTAGTAGAAAATCGAGGGGAGACAGGGGTAAGGACGCATGAACTAGATCGGGTTTCAGTTCCCTGAGTTTATCCTGTAGAACCCGACTCGATTTCAGGGTGGGAATAGTATAGACTTGGGAACTATAGAGACGTGGCAGGGTGATTTCGTCGTAAAAGTCGGGCCAATCGCTTACGGTGGGTTTTTCAGAAGAAAAATGTAGAAAACTGACTTGATAATCTCGATCGAGCAGGGAATTAGTCACTTCTCGCCCATAGGTAACGTTACCGCAAAAAGGAGATTTTTTTCCTAACCAGGCAATGTGCATTCAGATTCTCTTAAGAAAAAGTTAATTTAGCCAAGTATCAGCTTACTAAATTAGCCGTAAAATTAAAAGCGAATAGAGTACCTCAGCAAAATTAATTATCCATCTAAGTCCTCAGCTAAAAATTGCCTTTTGCAAAAGTGCCTATTTGATAGTTAAAATTCTCGGCTTTTTACTGATTGGCCGAGGACTTGCGACGACGACAGCGTTCCGAACAATATTTGACCTCATGCCAACAGTTTTGCCACTTTTTGCGCCAAGTAAAGGATAAACCGCAAACAGGACAAATTTTACTGGGAAGATCGGACTTCGAGGGCTGACGTGCCATGATTAAAATTAAAAAGTCAAAAACTGCGCCTTATCTATGAGTGTAGATGAAAATAATCAGAGTTCCCCACTCGATCGCCTGAGAATTATTTTAGTTGAACCAGCTGGAGCCTTAAATGTGGGTTCCACTGCCAGAATTATGCGGAATATGGGCTTAAGTCGCTTAATTATCGTCAATCCCGCCTGTGATATCCTTGCAGAAGAAGCGCGACGCATGGCAGTACACGGGATTGAAGTCCTAGAAAACTGTTCACAGGTAGCCACCCTTGCGGAAGCTTTGCAGGGTTGTCATCGCATCATTGCCACCACCTCGAAACCCCGTCACCTGAATACTCCCCTTGAAACACCCCGGACCGCCTTACCCTGGTTACTCACCCCTAACCTGGAATCGGCCCTAATTTTCGGGCCAGAAGACCGGGGTTTAAGTAACAGCGAACTGAACCACGCCCAGCGTTTTGTCGGTATTCCCGCTAATCCTCAATATTCCTCCCTCAATCTCGCCCAAGCGGTGGCAGTTTGCTCCTACGAACTGTACCAAATGGCGACGGAAAATAGGCTCGAACCCCCGTTAGAAATGCTCCCTAATGCCACTTTTGAGGCTCTAGAAGGCTATTATCAGCACTTAGAGAGCTTTTTGCTCAAAATTGGCTATCTTTACCCCCACACCGCCGCCGCTAGGATGGAGAAATTCCGGCAATTTTATCATCGGGCCCGGCCCACGGTGGAGGAATTAGCCCTGCTGCGGGGTATTATCGGTCATATTGAAAGTATCGGGCAACTTTTTCTCGGTCTTGATAGTCTCAAGGGCAAGAAAAAAAATTCTCCTAGCGATCGATAATAAATCTGGATACCCTTGAGGAAAACCGTGACTCGTCAAGTAACTCGTCGTCCTAGTAAAGTCCAATCCGGTCCTGAGTCCCCTGGTGCCATGGACTCAAACAATAACAAAAGGCCTGTACCCGTTAAAAGGGCAAAAAAACAACGTAAACCTAACCTAATCGCTTCTTTTCTCCTTCAGGTTCTTCGCTTCTCTATCCTTGGTGTCGGTTTAGGTGCGATCGCTGGTACGGTTTTAACGGTGGTGGATCCGAGCAAATTACCCCTACACCCAAAACCCACCGCTACTAATTCCCTAACTCCCAAACTCGTCACCCCAAAACCGACCACCTTAGTCTTAAACGAAAATCTCAGCAGTCTTAACCAGAAATTACAGGCTTTAGCGGTCAAATATCCGAAATTACAGGCAGGAGCATTATTTATTGACCTTGATAACGGTGCTTACGCTAATTTTAGCGGAGATACTATTTTTGCCGCCGCTAGTACGATTAAAATCCCGATTCTGGTGGCCTTTTTTGAGGATGTGGATGCGGGAAAAATTCGTCTCGATGAAACCCTTGTGGCCACTAAGGATGTCCTGGCCAGTGGGTCCGGAGACATGCAGTATCTAGGATTGAATAAAACTTATACTGCCCTAGAAACCGCCACTAAAATGAACGTAATTAGCGATAATACCGCTACTAATATGTTAATTAAGCGTATGGGCGGCAAAAAGGCTCTTAATCAGCGTTTTCAAGCTTGGGGTTTGACCAGTACGGTAATTAATAACCCTTTACCGGACTTGGAAGGAACCAATACCACAAGTCCGAGAGATTTGGTGACAATCTTAGGAAAAGTTAATCAAGGGGAATTACTCAGTTTACGTTCCCGCGATCGTCTATTAAATATTATGCAGGAAACGCGCACTCGCACCCTGCTGCCCCAAGGTATCGAGAAATCCGCCGATATTGCCCATAAAACCGGTGATATTGGCTCGATGTTAGCGGATGCGGGGATTATTGATATGCCCAACGGGAAACGCTATCTAGGAGCAGTGATGGTGAAACGTCCCCACAATGATAGTAACGCTAGGACTCTGATTCAACAAATATCGCGCACGGCCTACCAACACTTTAAATGGTATCAAACTCAACCCGCAGCCAAACCGCAACCAGTCGCCCAGTCTTCTCCCTCTCCTAGTCCAGTCGTTAGTCCTAGTCCGGGTAATTAGCCCCTAGGTTAAATTATTGGCTAAAAGACGGGCCAATTGTTCGGCATTTGCCCGGGGGGAAAGACGAGGGAGGATTTTTTCCCCCGTGGCCAGTTTTTGACAGAGAACGGGGATTTCGTACTGATAAGCGTTAAACCAATCCTCTCGACTGGTAATGTCCCTAATTTCTAACTGCCACTCCGGTTGACGGATTTTTTCTAGTTTCTCTAGCAACCCTTCGCAAAGATGACAGTCCGGTTTACTGTATAAAATTAGTTCTATGGTAGTCATAAATATTTATGTTCATTACCTCCACGATTAGTCTCTCATCAACAATTCTACAAACTCCCACACCCACACCGACTTTAAATAATAATTTAGTTAATTCAGGTTCTCAAGATCTAGTCTATATCGGTGTGTTTCTTCTGGCAATTACCCTAGTCATGGTTATTGGTATTATCAATCAAAAAATTGAATACGCTCTCATTTTTGCAGCCACTCTCACTGCTATTTTAGTTGCTTTCTTCTGGTTTTTATAAGTCCTTCAACCAAGGAGATTGAGGGCAAACCCTCCTTAATAAAGATTAACGGCTCTCGTTGATTCACCTTCACCGAATTGTTAAGTAATTCGAGTTCAGACTTGACAAAAATCTCCCTAAGACCGAGCGGAAGATTAAGTCTGATAACGGCTAAAAGCTTGCATTTTCTTCCGTCAAAGGGTTCGATTCAGCGGCGACTATTACAATATAACTATGGACAAAGAAACTTGTTCGTCGAAACTTGTTTGTCCGCCGGAATCGAATTGTTATACTCTGCATCTCACCGAAGGATTCTTAAGAAACCTGCACTAATTGTCACCTGTATCTCTTCTTCTTTGCTTATCATTTGCAGATTGACCAAAAAAGTAACCTAGAATTATTAGGAAAGCGTTATTTAATATTTCTGGAACTGAAAACTTCGAGAAAATTGCAATTATATGAGCCGCTATAATTACCAGCAATAAAATACCTCCAAGTATTGTTGATGCTGATTCACGCTCTAATAAGGAAAACCAAACTTTTGATCTCCTTTCAAATAGTTCCATTTTTAATCGTTCTAACTCAGTTTGCGTTTTGATTACTTCCTGAATTTGCTCCCGTTCAACTTCCTTAGATTGCTCTCTCAGTTGTTGAGCTTCATTCTTTAAGTCTGCAATTTCTTGATCGACCTTAGATTTAACATTCTCATCATCTACTTGATTGATTAAATCTTGTATAGACTCAATTTTTTCGTTTGCACACAAAGCTCTGATCCTTTCCAGAACCAGTTTTTTACGGCACAAAAGGAGTTGTAGAATTCCTCTCTCAAAAAGAGCCTCTGATTTAGACGAGGTTAATATAACTGTTCCTTCGACTGACACTCGAAATCTCAGCGTCCCAAAAGACTCAGGATGTTTTAAGGCATCATTAATTGTCTCTAAACTTTGCCGCAGTTCTTCTAGAGATTGAGTCTCTATTTGCTCTATAGCTAACCCCAGTTCCCTTAACTGTGCCTCAAAGTAAGCTTGTACTTGCTCTTCGAGAGATTTATCAAATCCTCGAACACGGAGTGTTAGTCTTTCCCTTGATGGAATTCGAATTCCCATATCATCAGCTACTCATACTCAAGTCAATAATATTTAAGCAAGCCCTCACAAGTTCCCTAAGAAGTAAGTAGTCATGCAAAATTAATTACCTGCCCGATCGAGCTAAAACCCTTACGGGGCAATGATCGTCATGTGTAAATAATTTTGCCTAGGTACTTATAACATTATCATCAGCTACTCATACTCAAGTCAATAATATTTAAGCAAGCCCTCACAAGTTCCCTAAGAAGTATAACATTAAATATATGTAAGTAGTCGTGCAAAATTAATTTCCTAGTAAAGATAGGCAAAAGGCAAGAGGCAAAAGGCAAGAGGGGGTTAGATATGTGTAATTAATTTTGCTTAGGTACTTACAAGCAAAACGATCGAACTTATAATATAATTGTATTGATTGTGGCTTGTTGCTAGAATCACCCCAAATTGACTCAATGGGTTTATAAACGATGACAACCCTAGATATTGCTACCGATATTGTCTGTCCTCCCACCGATTTATGGAGTGATGAACCACCCGTGGAAAGTGATCTGCATTTACAACAAATTATTTTATTATTATCTTGTCTTGATTGGCTCTGGCAAGATAGAAACGATTACTATGCCTCGGGCAATTTGACTATTTATTATAACGAAAGACAACTGAAACAGCGAGATTTTTGTGGACCAGATTTTTTCGTGGTTTTAGATACAGAGAAACGTCCCAGGAAAAGTTGGGTTGTCTGGGGAGAAGGGGGTAAATATCCCAATCTAATCATCGAAATTCTCTCCGATTCCACCGCTAATGTGGACAGAAAAGCCAAAAAGGAACTATATCAGCATACTTTCCGGACTCCTGAATATTTTTGGTTTGATCCCAATACTTTAGAATGGCAAGGATTCACTTTAATCGAGGGACAATACCAACCGATTACCCCCAATGAAAACGGTTATTTATGGAGTAAGCAACTAGGATTATATTTAGGGATTTTTGCCAATAAATTGCGCTATTTCACTGAATCAGGTGAATTGGTTCCCACCCCTCAAGAGTCGGCCCGACAGGAAAGATTAGCCAAAGAACGGGAAAGATTAGCCAAAGAACAGGAAAGATTAGCCAAAGAAAGAGAACAACAACGGGCGGAAAAATTAGCCCAAAAGCTGCGAGAATTGGGCATTAATCCCGATGAAATTGCTTAAATATCTGGTTGGGGGTGTTAGGGTTGCCCAACTCACCCCGGCAGTCCATCCATAAATACTTATGATTTCTCTGGGAATTATAACAATTATTAAATAATGTGTAGTTTTGTATACTGATGTCAAGAACTTAGCTACAATATCAAGTGGCGTAAGATATATAGAGATTAGCTAGTGAGTCGGAATCAAGACAGTCAAACTGACCGGAAACGAGAAGAAACACAGTTCACTCCTTACAGTGCAGAAGCGATCGCTCAACAATACCGTTACAAACCTTGGCAATTGTTTGGTCGCGCTTTCGTGATTACTTGGTCTTTAGGATTATTTCTCCTCAGTCTCCTCTGGGACAAATGGACAAAGCAAGAAGAAGCCAATAAATACCAGCGTGCCAGCGAACTTAGGCAAATTCTCACCCGTTTGGGTCCCACCTTCATCAAAGTCGGTCAAGCTCTCTCTACCCGCCCCGACCTTGTTCGCAAAGACTTTTTAGACGAATTAGTTAAACTGCAAGACCAACTTCCCCCCTTCGATAACGACATCGCTTTTGCCCTTATCGAGACAGAATTGGGGATGCCTGTAGAAAAAGCCTATCGAGAAATATCCCCCACCCCTGTGGCTGCCGCTAGTTTAGGACAGGTTTATAAAGCTATTCTACCCACCGGCGAAGAAGTAGCCGTTAAAGTGCAAAGACCGGGGCTGCGGGCGCTTTTAAGCCTCGATTTATACCTAATGCGCTGGGCTGCCCAAAAATTCGGTCGTTTATTACCCCTCAATCTCGGCCATGACCTCACCCTGATTGTCGATGAATTCGGCACCAAACTCTTTGAGGAAATCGACTATCAAAACGAAGGTCGCAACGCTGAAAAATTCGCCACCAACTTCCAAAATAACCACGAAGTTAAAGTTCCCAGTATCTACTGGCGTTATAGTGGTCGCCGCGTCCTCACCCTAGAATGGATTGATGGCTATAAACTCACCGATACCGAGAATATCAAAGCTTTAGGATTAGACCCCAATAGTATCGTTAAAATCGGCGTAACCTCCGGATTACAGCAACTCCTCGAACACGGCTTTTTCCACGCTGATCCCCATCCGGGTAATCTTTTCGCCACTTTTGATGGTCGCATGGCCTATATCGATTTTGGCATGATGGACCAGTTAGAGGAGGAAACTAAAGAAACCCTCGCTAGTTGCGTCGTCGATTTAATTAACAAAGACTACGAAAACCTAGCCGCCAACTTTGTCAAACTGGGATTTTTAACCCCAGAAACGGATATAAAACCCATTATTCCAGCTCTAGAACGGGTTTTAGGCAATGCCATCGGTCAAAGGGTCGGTGACTTCAATTTCCGCACTATTACCGATGATTTCTCTGAATTGATGTACCAATATCCCTTCCGGATTCCCGCCAAATTCGCCCTGATTATTCGTTCCCTCGTCACCCAAGAAGGGGTGGCCCTTACCCTCGATCCTGACTTCAAAATCGTCCAAGTGGCCTATCCCTACGTCGCTAAACGTCTCCTGACTGGGGAATCGCCCCAACTGCGCCGGCGTTTACTGGATGTATTGTTCAAAAACGGTAAATTCCAGTGGCAACGTCTAGAAAACATGATTACAATGGCTCGCTCGGAAAGTAACTTCGATTTACTGCCCACCGCGCAATTAGGCATCACTTTTCTTCTCTCGGAAGAAGGTCGTTATCTGCGTCGTCAATTGCTATTAGCTTTGACGGAAGATGACCGTCTCCACACGGCCGAAGTACAACGTCTCTGGGGTTTAATTCAAGGAGAATTGCAACCGCGGCGACTCTTGGATGTGGCCATGAGCGCTTTTCGGGAATTATCGTCCCAAGGTGTGGCCGCTGTCCTTCCGCGAGAAACCAGTTCGCGTTAAAGTGTTTAAGGTCATCATCGCTTAATCACTTTTTCTATGGATTATTATTTTCTGCCCCAACCGCCCTATTTTCTAGTTTTTGCCGGTTTATTTATCGGTATTACCTGCGGGGCTGCTTTTGAAGCTAGTCTCAAGCAAGTGGTTAACAATTGGTATAAAAATAAGGGTTCAGACGATCAAAATCTTTTAAAATCCAGTTCCTTACAAATTCCTTTTATCGGTATTTGTGTAGGAATCTGTCTTTTCCTGGCCTCGGGATTAGATATATTTATTCTCAATGGTTGGGTTGCCTACGCTATCTCTCTCCCCATGACTATCTTTATCGGTGGTTTGGTTTGGAGTCAGTTAGGGGAATTATTAGGCCAATTACAGCGCGGCGGTTCTAAAGAAATTGACCTCGATTATCGGGGATAATTAGGAGGCAGCAAACATTTAGGACTAAGATAATAGGTGTTAGCAGATAGGAAAGATCAACTCCCCCCACAACTAACACCAAAACCCTAGTTATACCCAATTTCCCAGCTATTTTGTCCCGCGATTTTAGATGCAAAAACCTTTAGCATGGCATTGGCGATCGCTACCCCTGCATCAGCGCAGCGGTTCCGAGGTTTTTGCCTGCTTATTCTCCCAAGATGCGATCGCTACTTTACTAGAAAGTCCCTATCCGGGTAATTCCCTCTCCCGTTACTCTCTTTGTGCTGGTTCCCCGCGTCAGCTTTGGACCCCCGCACTGGGGGAAATTCTGCCCTTTTTAAGCAGTTTACTCCCCCAACCCCGATGTGATCATCTTCCCGATCATCTTCCCTTCCATGGCGGTTGGTTGGGGTGGTTAGGCTATGATTTAGCTTGGGAGATAGAAAAATTACCAGACAGGAAAACTGATACTCTCCCTTTTCCGGTCGCTTATTGGTATGAACCGGATAGTTTTGCCCTTCTCGATCACCAAGCACAAATTCTCTGGTTAGCTGCCACTAAACCCGAAGATTTAGATAAATACGAACAATCTTTAACCACTAACCCTGATTTTGAGTTGATCGATCCTGATCCCTCTCCCTTAATCTTTTATACCTCTCAACTCGACTACGAAAAAGCTGTTAAAAAAGCCTTAGACTATATCAGAAAAGGTGATATTTTTCAAGCAAATTTATCCCTAAGATTTCAAAGCACAACTAGGGCAAAAGGATGGCAAATTTATCGCAGTTTACAACAGATAAACCCTTCTCCTTTTGCCAGTTATTGGCGCACCCCTTGGGGAGAAATGATTAGTTGTTCTCCTGAAAGATTGGTCAAATTAGAAAGGGGAATAGCCAGCACTAGACCGATCGCTGGAACCCGTCCCCGGGGTAAAACCGAGGCACTTGATCGAGAATTGGCCGAGGAACTATTAACTAATAAAAAAGAGCGGGCCGAGCATATTATGCTAGTGGATCTAGAACGCAATGATCTGGGTAGAGTTTGTGAATGGGGATCGGTTGATGTGGATGAATTACTGACGATCGAGCGTTATAGTCACGTTATGCACTTGGTCAGTAATGTTCAAGGAAAATTAGATAAAAAGTATCATGCTATTGATTTAATTAAAGCTCTTTTCCCCGGGGGAACAATTACCGGTTGTCCGAAAGTTCGCTGTCTAGAAATTATCGAAGAATTGGAACCGATGCGACGCAATTTATTCTATGGTTCCTGTGGCTATATTGACCTACGGGGTAATTTAGATTTGAATATTCTCATCCGTACCCTATTAATGACCACTCAAGGGAATTTTAACACCGTTTGGGGACAGGTGGGAGCGGGAATAGTTGCCGATAGCGATCCCGAAAAAGAATGGTTAGAATCCCTTCATAAAGCTGAGGCACAATTAATCGCTTTACGTTCTTTTTAATTTTTGGTTTCCACAAACTAACCTAGTTGTTGCATCTAAAACCGATCTTTTTACTTTTTACCTTATCTGCTATTTTGTAGGATAGCTTCCGATCTTGAACCCTATTCATGAATCAAATTTCTATCGCTGTTACTTTTTTTCTTAGTTTAGTCTTGACCTCCCTTCCCTTTTTACTTTTGGGGACAGCCGTTTCCAGTTTTTTGCTGGTTTTCGTCAATAAACAGCGACTAGCGGCGATATTTCCCCGCAATCGTGTCTTAGGAGCGATCGTTGGCAGTGCCATCGGATTAATCTTACCCGTCGGACAATACGGCACGATTCCCGTTGCTAGAAGATTCTTATTAGAGGGAGTACCCCCAGGGGTGGTGTTTAGCTTTCTCACCGCTGCACCTACCCTAAATATCGTCACTCTTTGGCTAACTTGGCAGACTTTCAGCTATTCTAGTGTTTTCTTCTATCGATCGCTTTCGGTGTGGTTAATGGCAATTGTTATCGGAACTCTCTTTAGTTTCTATCGGGAAAAACCCCGCACCGATAGTGAAATTCCCCTAGAATCGAGTTTAGTTCTTTCTGGTAGTTTTTTACCGGAGAAAGCAGCCAGTCAACCTCTACAAAGAGTCGGCAGTCTTGTTTATGAGTATAAAACTAGAGATAAGCAAGCTTGGCCAATTTCTGTGCAGTTATTTCTCGATAACTTTATCGATGAAGCGCTGGAATTAGGGGGATTATTAATTATTGGCTGTGCGATCGCTAGTGTCTTTCAGCTATTATTACCTCAGAGTCAATTAATTGCCTGGGGGAATACTCCCGCTACTCAAATTCTCGTGCAGTTGTTCTTTGGTTTCACCCTCGCTGTTAATGCTAGTCTTAGCACTTTTGTCCCCGGTTCTTTAATTACTAATCTGTCTGTGGGTTCCACTCTAGCTTTTTTACTGGTCGCTTCCCTTATTGATATTAAAGCTTTTATCCTCCTCCTATCAGCTTTCCGTCCTAAAATCGTCCTTTATTTCGGAATTTTATGCCTGTTAATGACTTTTTTAGTGGCTCTGATCCTCAGTTTTTATCTAGGTTGAATTTCTTCCGGATCAGAAAAAATTTCTCTTGACAAAAGCCCCTTGACATGATACTATATTCATAATGGAAAATTCGTGCGCTTGCGAACCCTATTTTCCCAAGTATTTAAGACCTGCTGAATAATGGTAAAACTCTTTAGTGACCGACTGGCTTAGATAATACTCCCCGCAATTTTAACAGATATCAGCAGAGACTTGTTTTAAAATCACGATACAATTATCTCTCTCTAAAGTAACAGTTACGAAACCCGATCGAGTCGTACCGTTTTTACAGATCACATATTCCATAACTCTTATCTTCCCTTACTATGTTTGCGGGGTGAGCATAACCCCCCCCGTCCACAATTAATTACTTAACTCGTATTCTATTTCCTGAATTTTCTCTTTTATCCAGCCGTTAAACAAATCGACCCCGATTTGCAAAGCCAACTCCTCGACGAAAATCAGGTGAAAACCTCGATCGCCTTGCAGCGGTTTCAACAATCGAGAAGAATCCGATGCGAAAATTGCAGCCGAAAGATTCGGTCGTAAATCCTTACTAGCAATGGGTTTTAAGCAATGTATTAGTAAAAATTATCAATTGGATGTTAAGAAGTGCGGAAGGTGGGTTAAATTCTTTTTCTCTCGCCCGATCAAACCTCTCTAACACCTAACCCCCATCACTCTATCTCCCTATCTCCCTATCTCCCTATCTCCCTACTAGCCACTGATAACTGATAACTGATTGCCAACTACTCAAAATCGTTATGACTATGATATAGTTGTTAAGGAATGTAAAAATAGTTGCATTTTCCCAGAAACTAGATTAAGGAGATTAAAAGTATGACCGCCGAAGGTTGCTTAAGAGTCGGACAAGCGGCGCCGGATTTCACCGCGACCGCCGTTTTCGATCAAGAGTTCAAAACCATCAAATTGTCGGATTATCGGGGTAAATACGTAGTTTTATTCTTCTATCCCCTCGATTTTACCTTTGTTTGCCCCACGGAAATTACTGCTTTCAGCGATCGAGTTAGCGAATTTGCCAGCATCAACACCGAGATTTTAGGAGTGTCCGTCGATAGCGAATTTGCTCACCTAGCATGGATTCAAACCGAGAGAAAATCCGGCGGTGTGGGGGATGTGGCCTATCCTTTGGTGTCAGACCTGAAAAAAGAAATCAGCACCGCTTACAATGTTCTTGATCCTGATGCGGGAGTGTCCCTGCGTGGTCTCTTTATCATCGATAAAGAAGGTGTTATCCAACACGCTACTATTAATAATCTTTCCTTCGGTCGCAGTGTCGATGAAACCCTCCGCACTCTGAAAGCGATTCAATACGTCCAATCCCACCCGGATGAAGTTTGTCCCGCCGGTTGGCAAGAAGGGGATGCTACCATGGTTCCCGATCCTGTGAAGTCAAAAGTTTACTTCGCGGCAGTTTAGTTAAAAGTCCTCAGAAGTCCCTCAGCTATAGATGGGGAGAGACTTTTAAGGGGGTGAAATAATTCACCCCCTTATTTTAATCGGAAAATTTTCGGGAAAATTGGCCCCATTAGCCATAATCTCATCTAGAATACTGGCCAGCAAGTCTAGAAAGAGTCACGGCGATCTATGACTACCAGTAATTACGATTCCGAGTTGACAGTTTTGGGATTACCCGCAGCCAAAGGTAGATGGTTATTAATACCTCTAGGAATGGGCGTTTTACTCTGTTTAGGGACGGTGTACTCTTGGAGTATCTTTAGAAAACCCCTAGAAACAGAATTAAATCTCAGCGCCACGGAAAGCCTATTACCCTACACTGTCGCCCTAGTATTTTATGCCGCTTCTATGCCGATCGCTGGTTTTTTTATCCCCCGGGTAGGCACTCGCAGGATGACCGCTATCGGCGGAATTATCGTCGGTTTAGGCTATATTCTCGCTAGTTTTGCCGCTCAGATCCAGACAATTATTCTTACCTACGGAGTCATTGCCGGCACAGGAGTCGGCATCGCTTACGGTGTTCCCATGGCAGTGGTGGCACGCTGGTTTCCCGACAAAAAAGGTTTAGCGGTGGGTTTAACCATCATCGGATTTGGCCTTTCTCCCCTGATTACCGCACCTTTAGCCAATCGATTGATCAATGAATATAGTGTCAGACCAAGTTTAAGATTTTTGGGGATTATCTTTACAATAATTATTGTGATGATTGCCCTCACCCTGAAGTTACCCCCTCAAGACTGGCAACCTCCCGCCAATTTAGCTAATCGAAAATCCGACTTTCAGGCTAATTATCCAGTGAATATGCTGAAAAGTCGCTCATTTTATGGCTTATGGCTTTGCTACGCCATTGGTGCTTTAATTGGCTTGAGTGCCATCGGTATTTCTAGTCCCGTCGCTGAGGAAATTATCCAGATCGAGCCGGGGTTAGCCGCTAGTAGTGTTGCTCTATTTGCTTTGTTTAATGGTATTAGTCGTCCTTTGTTCGGTTGGTTAAGCGATCGCTGGAAACCCCATTATCTAGCGATCGGGGCTTATACACTCATTTTGATCGGTTGCCTGTTGATGGTCAAGGCCGAAAAAGGGGCAGTTACTAGCTATCTAGTGGCTTTTTGTCTATTTTGGTTTTGTTTAGGGGGATGGTTAGCCCTAGCTCCCGCTACCACTCTCCACTTCTTTAATCCTGACCACTACGCCCAAAATTACGGTATTGTTTTTACTGCCTACGGTGTCGGTGCTTTGATCGGAACTTTAGTAACCGGTAGAATTCGCGATTGGTTCGGTACTTACACTTACGCTTTTTATGCTATGGCTGTATTGGCAATACTGGGCATTTTTCTCGCTAGTGTCTTACTGAAAAGACAGCGATCGCAGCTATCAAATCCTAGCTAGAGCTTGCTAAAAATTACTGTAAGCTTTACTAGAAAATGGTTTCTTGCACTTTTTTGGCTAAAAAGTGCAAGAAACAAACGTTGAGAAGATGAAAGTAGATTTGGTTGTCACACTATTGCTCGGAATCAACCATATCTCCTTCTCGGTAGGACTCTGGTCGAAGAACAGCTTACATGGGTATATTAAGAAAACTTAAGGGCTATATCCCTTGATGGATAAGGGTTTTCGGCTATTATGGTGTATATGTATGGGGTAAGTTCAGATATAATACTAATGGACTACTGAACACAAACTCCTGAAGTTCCTACGCAGATAGGGTTGGAGAGAAAATTTTTCAGTAAAGCTTGTATAGTAAAGCTTTGAGTTTTTGTTAGATTGATATTTATCAACTTTAGAGCATTGCTGGACAGAGAGGGAGCTTGGGGAATTTTCTACATTGTAAGTTCGGAAGAACCCCTTTTTTTCTCATTTTTACACTCTCAAAAATTAATTATGCAAGAACTCTAATATAGCGTTTCTGATTCACAAGAGGTACATTCCCGATCCTGAACAGCTTAATCAGCAAAGGTTTAAGTGTGCCGCACAGATGCGAGAACCGCTATAACCAGATTTAGGATTAAAATAAAATTATTGTACTATCATTACTCCCAGGGATGTTACCAAAATGTCTAACGAAACCGTTACTTATAGTCTTGAATCCGTCCTCAAGGAAATTAAAGACAGCATCAAGGAAGTTAACCAAAAAATCGACACCCTACAAAGAGATGTCACCCAAAAAATCGATACCTTGCAACAGGATGTTAACCAGAAATTTGACAGCCTACAGAAGGATTTTAACCAGAAATTTGATAGCCTACAGAAGGATTTTAACCAGAAATTTGATAGCCTACAAAAGGATGTTAACCAAAAAATCGATACCTTGCAACAAGATGTTAACCAGAAATTTGATAGCCTACAGAAGGATCTTAACCAGAAATTTGAGAAAATCGACGAACGGTTAACTAAGCTAGAAGTAGGACAAGCAAA